>CAZFWP010000017.1:0-24349 GCA_964522805.1 uncultured Synergistaceae bacterium
TTCTTTCATACCGCTATTATCTGAAAAAGCCATAGATGACATCCAATCCTCCCTCAAAAAATACCCAATGTATTAGGCGCATCAAAACGTTGACCATAATACCGCCGGTAATATCGTCCGCCATTATACCAATGCCTCCGGGAAGTGCCTCCGTCTGCCTTACGGGAAAAGGCTTGGTAATATCAATGATTCTGAATAGAAACAGCCCGGCAATGGCGTAGGAGAGGTCAAAACCCCAGCATGAAATCCAGCAGCCAACAACTTCATCAATGACAACCTCAGGCGGGTCTTCTCTATCAACTGCTTTTTCGTATTTGTCTGCTGCTATGGCGCCGATTACCGCCACAAGCGCGATGAACCAAAGGGGCAGTCCGCCGCAGGCCAGCCAGATGCCGCATGCAGCTATCGAACCCAGTGTTCCGGGCATTTTGCTAAAACGTCCGATGGTTCCGAGTGTCGCGATCATTCCATACAAAGTTTTCATTTCCGCAATCAGTATCATTTAATAACCTCTTCTCCTGCCATGTCGTGCGGCATTGCCTCCGTCATTTTGACGCGGATAATATCTCCTTCTTTTAGATCCGCACAGATGTTTCTTATTTCTATAATTCCATCAACCTCCGGTGCTTCGCGGAAGCTGCGTCCTTCGGCAAAACCTTCATCGTGTGAGACTCTTTCGATCAGGACATCCATTTCTCTGCCTACAAAAAGTTGCTGCCGCTCGAAGGATATTTCTGACTGCAGAGCCATGAGGGCGGCAAGCCTTTTTTCTTTTATTTTGTCAGATACTTGATTACCCATTTCGTAGGCCAGTGTATCTTCCTCGGCAAAGAAGGTAAAAGCGCCCATTCTGTCAAACTTAGCCTTCGATACGAAGTCCATCATTTTATCAAAGTGACTTTTTTTCTCTCCGGGAAAGCCGACCATGCAGGTGGTACGGAGGGCAAAGTCCGGGTTTATGCTCCTTGCTGTTGTAAAGATGGTCAGCAATTCTTCGTCGCTGATGCCGCGGTTCATGCTTTTTAGAATGCGGGCATCACCGTGCTGTACCGGAATATCCAGGTACGGCAGTATCTGACTCCCTTTTGAAACCCTTTCCAGCAGGGTTTCCGTAACACGGCTCGGATGAAGGTAGAGTAATCTTATCCATAGATCGTGGGGCAGAGATGATTCCAATGCGTCAAGAAGCTCCATGAGTTTGGGCCGGCCATAGGTGTCCATGCCGTATACGGTAAGGTCCTGCCCCACCACGCACAGCTCTTTAGCTCCCTCAGATGCCAGTTGCTGGGCCTCCTTGACTATCGTGTCCAATGGCAGACTTCTCAGCCCGCCGCGGATGTTGGGAATGGCGCAGTATGTGCAGCGGTTATCGCAGCCCTCGCTGATTTTCAGATATCTGGTGAATTTTGTGCCAGCAGGCAGAGGAGAGCGGCAGCGTCCCGCTTGCGGTGTACCGCCTAAAGCCGCGACAACGCCCTGCCAGTCTTCGCTTTTCGCCCAAAAATCAACAGTCTCAATCTCTTTAGTGAGGTCTTCCCCATATCTGTTGACCAAGCAGCCGACGACACCGACTTTTTTTAATTTTCCTTCCAGCTTCAATTGTTCTAGATCTAAAACAGCGGAGATGTTTTCTTCCACCGCCGGACGGATAAATCCACAAGTATTGACTATGCCGCACTCCGCCTCAGCGACATCATCAACAAGCGTGTGTCCGGCACGAATCAACTCTCCCGCCAAACACTCACTGTCCACTCTGTTTTTAGCGCAGCCCAAGCTTAAAATATATATCTTCATTTATACAGCACCGGCGTATCATCGCTCACAGATTGGTTGAGCATGTAGAGACGAAGACCTCTTTCTGTTAAACCTGCCGCGATACCGAGAGACATTCTTATTCTCGCTTGGTATGGGGTAAGTTTACCTGCCGGCATAACTCCCATTTCTTCAAGTTTCATAAAACCGCCCTCGAAAGAATTGGTTACATGCACATGTCCCTGAAAGCAGCGTGAAACGATTGCGACAGGGATTCTCCTGCGTAGAATGTTGCGCAGGTGCGGAATCCATGTAGGCAAAATATTACCGGCTCCGAAACCTGCAAGCACAAAACCTTCCAAATCCTTATTCTGAGATAGAGAGGAGATAATATACTCGCCGCCGCCAATGGAAGCCCAGAGTATTTCAACTTGCGCCGGTATCTCCGGTCGTCTGGCTAAGAATTCAGGACGTCTTACATTTCTGAAAAACTTTATTTCACCGTTGAGCATTTTTCCGACAGAGCCTTTTTCAGGAGATTGGAAAGCATTGTCAGGGCTAGTCGGATCTACCATAACAACTTCGGAGGCTGCAAAAAGTTCTCCGCTGGAACATACAAGAACTCCTTTGTCCTGAGCATCAGGCGAAAGAGCCGCAAGTACGGAGCAGTGAAGATTCATAAGACCTTCTTTGACTCCGGCACGTCCCTGTACCATCAGGTTCGCGAAAATCACAGGCTGCGGATGCTGCCACAAAAGATCAGCCATATAGGACATCTCTTCCATTACTCCGCTCCCCGATACAACGATGATGCCGGAATAGTCTTGCTCCACAAGGGTTTCAAGCATATTCGACATTTCAACCATCAACTTCATCGTATAATGGCTGCTTGGCTGGCAGCTCCATTCAATGAGGTCGCATGAGCCTGCCAACTCTTCGGGTAAGTATGTCAGCAACGAATACGGGTCGGCGTTGTCATCGTCTCCGGAAAAATTGCCTGCTATTACAATTGCTAATCTTGCGGCGGGTTCCAAACGAATCCCTCCATCCAAAAATATAGGGAATTTATAAAACAATCCCATTCGTGGTGCATTTTAACGCAAAGAGGCTAAGGTTACAAACATTTATATTCTTTTTTACAATTCCCCCAAAAACAAACATCGGCAAATATACTTGATAAAAGCGCGTTGTCGTAGACTTTCACCGATTTTGAGTATATCTTATACATCATTGTATAATGAGAATGTAAGAGTATTTTTTACACAGGAGGATAATAATGGAATTAGTAGCGCAGTTTTCAGAACTTTTCGGCAGCCTAATAGACTGGCTTGTCGCAGTGGTAGGGCATATGGGCTATCCTGGAATTGTCGGGCTGATGTTTCTTGAATCATCTTTTTTCCCTTTTCCAAGCGAAGTCGTAGTTCCGCCAGCAGGTTATCTGGCATGGAAGGGCGAGATGAACCTTATCCTTGTCATCATCTCCGGCATAGTCGGCAGTATTTTAGGCGGACTTTTTAACTACTGGATTGCCGTAAAATGGGGACGCCCTATCTTTGAAAAGTATGGAAAATATTTTTTTGTTACCCACGAGTCCTTAGACAAAGCGGAGGTATTTTTTGCTAAGCACGGTCATATCAGCACATTTACCGGCAGATTGATTCCTGTTATCAGGCAGTACATATCGCTTCCCGCCGGTCTTGCAAGAATGCCGCTAGGACAATTCTGCACATATACGGCTCTGGGCTCTGGAATATGGGTCGTAATTCTGGCAATGACGGGATACTTTTTGGGAAGCAACCAAGATCTTATCCATCAGGAAATAAAAAGAATCTCACTCGTTCTCGTTGCCGGCTGTGCCGTTCTCATCGCCTTATATGTCTGGAGATGCAAAAACAAGAGAACTGAAAAGTAAAACCACTTAAAACGATGGTGATTATTTGTGTTTTATAGTATAGAAAAGAATCTGGTAAAAACAGACCGGCCTCAGCATCCCTTTGTTGGAATTATCTCCTATGAGGAGTGCGCCGATAAAGGTGTCCTGGGAGGATTTGAGAAGAAGCACATAGTAAAACCGGAAAACTTGCGTTTCTGTAAAGTCGAAGTTCACCAAGAAAAATTGTATGCATCATTCTGCATACCTAAAAAAAAGAGCGGCTCCAAAAAAATTTCTTTCTCCTACTGCATCAGCAAGGACGCGGTACTTTTTATCGACGACAGCGGCTATGTAAAGAAAACCGTTGAAGAGATGTCTGATACTTTTTCCTGGAAACAGCCTTCTATCGGCAGATTCCTTTTCAACTTTATGGAAGTCGTCATACAAGATGATTTGGAACAGCTGGAAGTTATCGAAGACCTTTTAATGAAAATGGAATCTGACGTACTCGATAACAACTTTGACAAATTCAACCAAAAAATGATGCCCACAAGGAAGGCCATACTTGCCTTCGCTCACTACTACTCTCAGCTGGCGGACACAGTGAACGGATTTGTCGAAGATGAAACAGGTATCTTCAGCAAGCAGGAACAGAAGATGTTTGAGATATTCTACAGCAGGGCCATCCGTTTGCGCAATGAAACGCAGATGCTGAGAGAGTATTCCGGACAGATAAGCGAAATTTATCAGGCACAGATCGATATTTACCAAAATAAGGTGATGAAAATATTAACCGTCGTCACCACCATCTTCCTGCCGCTATCCTTGCTCGCAGGGTGGTATGGAATGAACTTCAAAAACATGCCCGAACTCGAATGGCCCTATAGCTACCCCATTGCTGCCGCGGCCGGAGTCATTATCATCGCCGTCTCCCTCTACATATTGAAAAAGAAAAAGTTCTGGTAACAGAATACCCCGGCAAAACCCGCCGGGCTATTCTTATCGACAAGCCTATATTGGCAAATAATCGTCTAAGCGAATTTTGCTCCGCTAAGCTGTTTTTTCGAATACATTCCATTCAACTCCTACATGGCGTCCTGGGGGGTATTCTCATGCCCCTCTGTCAAACCCGCCCCACGTAACGCCGCGGCAATCTATTTTTTACGCAGCACGATGGCAATGAAGTTTAGATATTTTCCGCCTCCGGCTGATATTGCCTTGCGGTCGCCGATTGCGTATTTATTTTCTTGTTTCGGCCAGTCTGCCCAAACTTCTTCGTTGCTTTCCATCTCGTTCGCGGACAAAGAGCACTTCAGCTCCTTTGCAAGCCCGGGGGAGCTGTTTTTTATACAGACAAATTGTTATAATAGCTGACAGTTACACTTATCATCACCTAAGCACCGTCCTTGCCTGTCATCTCTACAGTCCGCTGAACTTTTTTACTGCTAAATCGGAGGAATTATTGTTATGGAATTTAAGAAGATTACCCTTGGAGATATTCCCGCTCTGGCAAAGGTCTATGCCGATTCTTTTAATTCGGAGCCATGGAATGAGAGATGGACTGAGAAGTCAGCCGCCGCACGTTTGCGGAAGATTGCCGCCGACTGGGATTTTATCGGACTTTATGCCGTTGAGAACGGCGAAATATGCGGCATGATTCTGGGAGCGTCGATGCCTTTTTATACGGGCAAGCCTTTTGAGGTAAAGGAATTTTGCGTCAACAACTCTATGCGCGGCTGCGGAATCGGCGGCAAGCTTTATCGGAAGTTTGAGGAGATGCTTAAATCATCTGGGGTCACAGATATTTTTCTCTTTACCATTGCCGGGGATTTGACCGAGCGTTTTTATAATAAGATGGGCTTTAGCACCGACGATTTCGCGGTGCTGATGAGGAAGGTACTCGAATAAAGACGCCTTTTCTCCGCCGTAACGTAAGCACCAATTCGCCAATCACTGATTAGCGAATCTGAAAGCTAAAAATCGTTGATGCGGATTTTTAACCTGAGGGGCGAAAACGGCACACACTGTCTACTAAATTCATTTTGGCGCAACCATAAAAGACGTCAGGCGAAAGAGTAATGCTGTAAACATAATTAATTATTCTCTGCCCTCAACGCCAAACAGCACGCTGAAATCCCCGGTGTCATACAGCATTGGATTAAAGACGAGCGGAGCCTGGCAAAACTGAGCGATCATAAACATAAACAAGAAACGGCGCAGTTCATTTGGTATGAAACCGCGCCGTTTCTCGTTTTAAAGTTTTAGACCTTTATACTTCTTTTTTGCCCGCAAGAAACTCGATAAACTGCCGGGCGCTGCGACCGGAGAAACCTCCGTGCTTGAGCTCCCAGTTAATCGCACCCTTTTCAAGCTCCTCTTCAGTGACGTTAACTCCGTATTCTTGAGCCAGTGTGCGGACGATATCGAGGTATTCCGCCTGAGCGGGAGAGAAGTAGCTGACCATGAGTCCAAATCTGTCCACCAAGGACATGCGCTCCTGCATTGTTTCCGATTCGTGCATGTCATCTTGTTTGTCGTCTCTGTCACTCCAGCTTTCCTTCATGAGGTGACGGCGGTTGGAGGTGGCGTAGATGAGTACGTTGTCGGGGCGTTTTTCCAGTCCGCCCTCGATAAAGGCTTTGAGAAATTTGTATTCCACTTCAAACTGTTCAAAGGACAGGTCGTCCATGAAGAGGATGAATTTGTAGTTGCGGCTTTTGATCATGTCCACTATCTTCGCCAGGTCTTCAATCTGGTGTTTGTATATTTCCACCATACGCAGTCCTTTGTACGAATATTGATTGAGCAGAGCTTTTACCGATGAGGACTTGCCTGTGCCGCTTTCGCCGTATAGCAGAACGTTGTTTGCCGGACGGCCTTCAATGAAGGCTGCGGTATTGTCGCAGAGAATTTTTTTCTGTTCCGCATAACCGACTAAATCTCCAAAGGTTATCTCCTCTGTATGAGTGACCGGCAATATTTCCGCCTTGCCTCCATCCCATCTGAACGCCTTGTTGAGAGCAAATTTTCCCACACCATATTCTGTGTAGAATTTGAGCAGCGCACAGTGGAGCTCCTCCGCTGAAGATGCTTTTGCCATGTCATCAGCAAGGGTTTGGATTATCGCGCCGGCGTTTCTGCTAAAGACAGCCTCCTCTAAGGAGAGGGGCTCATAGTCACCGAATCTGCCAAACGCGTCCACTCCAAGCTCGTCATCAATGGCGTTGAGATCAAAGTCAAGGTAGCTGAAGATGGTTTCCAAGTCGTCCATCACAATACGTGACAGTGTCCCAGTGAGCGGTTTTCTGCGTTCTTGGGAGAGAGCAAAGGTCGTTTCGCACTCGGCAAATAGCATAGCCAGCCATGAGTTCCAGATATTGCCGCGCAGACCCGCCGTTTCAACAGCCGCCGCCATATTGGCAATGCAGTCGCAATACCATGAGGCCATCTCTGTACGGCTTTCACGGTCAAGTTCTCCGGAGTTTTTTATCAAACCGGTAATACAAGAAAAGATTTCGTCCCGTTCAAAAGCACGGAACGCCATTAGCTCCTGAGCCATTTAGGATCTATTCCTCGTCGTCGCCATCAGTGACGCCGGCTTTGATTCTCGCCTTTTTACGTTCATCGGCGTTGAGAATTGTTTTGCGGATGCGCACATTGAGAGGCGTGACTTCCACAAGCTCATCATCGCTGATCCATTCAAGCGCGGTATCAACCGTCACAGGACGCGGCACGTCAAGCACTGTAATCATGTCTTTGGTGGCGGAGCGGTGGTTGGTCTGCTGCTTACGCTTGCTGGGGTTACAGGGTATGTCCTTGCCTCTTGAGCTTTCACCGACGACCTGTCCGTTATAGACATTATCTCCCGGTTTAATAAAGAGGGTGCCTCGCTCCTGAAGATTATCAAGTGCATAGCTTGTGGCGGTGCCGCTGTCCATGCTGACAAGCGAACCGCGGCTTCTGGCGTTTATTTCGCCAACCCAGTCGCCGTAGCCGACAAATCTTGACGCGAGGATTCCAAGACCCCTGGTGTCGGTGAGAAATTCTCCTCTGTAGCCGATCAGGCCGCGTGTGGGGATTTTAAAGGAAAGGCGCAGCACTCCTGTGCCGCCGTTTTCCATGTTTTTAAGTTCGCCTTTGCGCTGGGCGAGCTTTTGGATAACGATGCCCTGATATTCTTCGGGAACGTCAACGATTACTTCTTCCATGGGTTCAAGAGTTTTGCCGTTAGCGTCGTGCTGCACAATAACTTCCGGGCGAGAAACGCAAACTTCAGATCCTTCGCGGCGGATCTCTTCTATTAGAATACCCAAGTGAAGTTCTCCACGGCCTGAGACTTTGATGCCGTCAGGGCGTCCAAGGTCGTCCATGCGCAGAGCGGGGTCGGTCTTTGTTTCACGTTCTATTCTGGCTTTAAGCTGGCGCAGGGTGATGGCATTGCCGTCCTGGCCGGCAAAGGGACTGGTATTAACGATAAAAAACATGGAAACTGTAGGTTCTTCAATTCCCAACGGGTGCAGAACCTGAGCGGAAATCTCCGGAGCGCTGATGGTATCTCCGAGGTCAATGTTTTCCGGACCTGTAAACCAAACGATGTCTCCTGCTCCGACTTCATCTGTCTCGGTGCGGTCAAGACCGTTGGTTACATATAGGTGTGTGCAGGTGGAGTTGTCAGAGGAGACAACCTCCCAATCCGTCTGCTCATAGTCTTTCCATCTTGTATGGGTGCGCACCAGTTTGTCTCCGCGGCGCAAAGTTCCTTGCAAAATTCTGCCACAGCCGATGCGTCCGAGATATTCACTCCATGATAGTGTGCAAACCTGCATAAGGAAAGGTTTTTCCATATCCGCCTGTGGCGCGGGGACTTTATCGATAATGACTTTGAAGAGGTCGTCCATACCCGCCTTAGTGTTGTCTTCGCGTTTATTGAGGTCATCGACAAACCAGCCCTGAAGTCCTGAACCATAGAGCACGGCAAAGTCGCACTGTTCTTCTGTAGCTCCCAGCTCGATAAAGAGGTCAAAGGTTTTATCAAGGGCAAGATCCGGCTCAGCGTTCGGGCGGTCCACTTTGTTGACGATAACGATTGGCTTGAGCCCTAGTTTGAGCGCCCGCATCAGCACGTAACGTGTCTGCGGCATCGGACCTTCGTTGGCGTCAACGAGCAGAAGTACGGAATCCACCATTGATAGAACTCTCTCTACTTCACCGGAAAAGTCGGCGTGCCCCGGTGTGTCAACAATGTTAATTTTGTAGCCGCCCCACTCGACAGTGCAATGTTTGGCTTTGATAGTGATGCCTCTTTCACGTTCGATGGTGCCGGCATCCATGACACGCTCTTCAACGACCTGGTTGTCCCTAAAAAGACGCGCAGCTTTAAAGATGCCGTCTATCAGGGTGGTCTTGCCGTGGTCGATATGGGCGATAATGGCGATGTTTCTGATTTTTGATGAGTCCTGCATTTTATATGTTCCCTTCATCTGCATGATTGGCCAACTAAAGCGGCGCAGATATTTTCACACAATACCATCCTCTGTAAGGTAGTGGACAAATGAGAATTATAACATTAATTGGCTAAATAAGTCAAAATATTTACGCTTATTTTACCCCAAAGTATCATTATCCCAGAAAGAGCTCCTTGTGGCAGTGAAAGCAACGCCGGCTTAAAAGATAATATTCCGCCCTCTTTGCCATAGACAAAGAACAGACGGAATATTATCTCCTATCCATAACCATCAAATCACTGTAGAAAAGCTTATTTAATTAGAAATACGTCGAGATAGCAACCTGCTACATTGCATTTAGATATTTTTTTACAGAAAGAAGCATTTTTTCTATATCGCTGACTTCGACATCTCCGATATTTCCAATGCGGAAAGTGTCCGCCTGGGAAATTTTTCCCGGGTAGAGAACGTATCCCTCTTTTTTCATAAAGTCATAGAAGGATTTAAAAGAGAAATTCCCCTCTGCAGGGTAGTTAAATGAGGTAATTATCGGCGAATGAAGTTCCTCATCAAGCAGAGGCTTAAAGCCAAGCTCTTTCATACCGGTCAGAAGCCGCCTTTGGTTGTTCTTGTACCGCTCATGGCGCGCCGGTATTCCTCCCTCTTCTTCCAGCTCTTTGAGGGCTTCGTCAAAAGCCTTGACAACGTGAGTAGGCGAAGTGAACCGCCATTTACCGCCGCACTTTTCCATCGTCTCCCACTGGCTGAAAAGGTCTAAAGCAAGTGAACGAGCCGTCCCGCAGCATTTTTCCATCTCAACTTTCCTGGCGATTATAAAACCAAATCCAGGCACGCCCTGTATGCATTTATTGGCGCTGCTGACCATAAAGTCAATTTTCAATTCATCAAGAAAGAAGGGGACACCGCCAAAGCTGCTCATCGCATCAACGATAAAGACCTTGCCGTGCTTGTTGACAACGCGCGCGATATCTTCAATACCGTTAAGTATTCCAGTAGTGGTCTCACAATGTACGGCTGCTACATGAGTTATTGAGCTGTCATCTGCAAGCAGCTCATCAAGAGCCTCAGCTTGGACTTTCTCCGTCTCTTTAAACCTTATTTCTACAAAAGCTATTTTTAGTATTGCGGCTATCTCGGCAATTCTCCGTCCATATGCTCCGTTAGAAAGTATCGCCAGCTTGGAACCTTCGGGGATAACGCTTCCGATAACAGACTCAACGCAAAAAGTGCCGCTGCCCTGCATCAAAACAGCGGTATAATCATCTGCCAGCAGCTCTGAAGAGACTGCGAGCGAGACTAATTTTTTTCTTATGCTCTGAATCATCGAGTTGTATTCATCGTCCCAGGTACACCAGTCCCGCATCATCGCTCGCTTTACCCTTGCGGTAGTGGTAAGCGGCCCAGGGGTTAGCAGCAAGTATTCATTTTTGATATTATCCACGCTCAAACCTCCCACGTCAGCACCCGCTCAATCTCTCATTAACCGTTTCTATTAAGGAAGGCAGTTCGCTGATGCTGTCAATTACAAAATCTGCACCGGCTTTGTAAAAACGCCTTTCTGCCACAAGCTTTTTCAAAGCCAGAGCCTCAGTGGGCATACTCTTGATTTCTTCAGCTGAGAGCCCCAGTTCACTGCTGCCGGTAATGATGCCGATGCTCCAAACTCCGGCGTTTTTCCCTTCGCGGATGTCACTCAGTGTATCTCCAGCTTTTATCACTGCGCATGGGGGAAAGACTCCGAGATGCTCCATGTTTTTAAATATCATGTAGGGATATGGACGACCGCGGGAAACATCGTCAGGCGTAACACAGTAATCCGGAGAATAGCCTTTTTCCCCTGCGGCCGGCACGAGGATATTCATCATCTCTTTGGTATAGCCCGTGGTGGAACCTATCTTTATGCCGTATGATCTCAGCTGCAAAATGGTATCAACCACGCCCTCAATCGGCGAAGAGTAGTTCTCAATAATGTTAACCAGAGCCGGTGCAAATTTGTTATACAGCCGCAGAACATCATTCTCGTTGAAATCTCTGCCATTATTCTTTTTAAACTCTTTTGCCACATGCTCCATCTCGAGAATCTTTCTGATGTGCTCCTTTTTGGCAAGCCCCATTGGTTCTCTAGCATCGGCAGTTTGGATGTTAAGCCCCTCTTCTGCGAAGATGTCCAAAAGCACACAAAGAGGCGCAAAGCAGCCAAAGTCCACAGATGTTCCCGCCCAATCCAGTATTACCGCGGCAACTTGCTTTTTTTCACACGGCATTATTCCTCACTACCTTTCTGTTGTTAAAAAAGTATTCGTAGCCCAACTTAACGGCTACATTGATAAAAACCACAAGAATAGAGAGAGCCGACGCCGAAGCGATATCACCGGCATCTTCCATATTTACTATCGCCACAGAAGCAAGCTTGAAGTCCGCAGGATAGAGGAATACCACCGCTGAAATAGTCACCATAGAGTTAACAAAAAAGTATACGACTATCTCAAAGATAGAATCTCTGCACATTGGCACGGTAACTTTAAAAAAAGTTTTATACGACGGCACAGACATTGATTCGGAAACAGACTCAATCTCTCTGTCAAGTTTTTTCAGTGCAGAAGTAAAGGTTACAAAAGGAACTGAGTAAAAATGCACCATGTTGGCTAAGATGAGAATGAAGATAGTTCCGTAAAGACAGTTAAAGGGGTTGTTTTCCATGTTGAAAAAAAAGATAAAAGCCAGACCGATGGAAAGCCCCGGCAGAGCCAAAGGAACAATCGAGAAGAGGTAGTCTATTTGCTTCAGCAGTTTATATCCCCGGACTTTCTCTATCAGCCAGGCATTGACAAAGACAAAGGCAGTTCCCAAAACCGCACTGAGAACGGCGGTGATGATACTGTTTTTAAATGAGCTAATCCCTCCCGTTGCGGGGCTGTCCACTGTGAAATTAGCTAAAGTCAGCTCCATATTGTAGGGCCAGGCCTTTATCAGTGAAGCCATCAGCACTGTGCCGAAAAGCAGCATAATGACAAAACTGACTGCGGCACAAAATGAAGTAAGGGCCAGATCCCTTCTTTTATCGGGAATAATTCTGTAAGACATGCTTCTTGAGCTCACAGTAATATTATTTTCCGAGCTGGTAACACGTTCTGTTATAAACATCACGATAGCCGGAATCATCAAAAGGATGCCGACAACGGCGCCCATCTTAAAGTTTTGCTGTCCGATGATCTGTTTATAAATATCAGTGGCGAGAACGTTATAATTGCCGCCTACTATTTTAGGTGCGCCGAAATCAGAAAAGCATAGGGTGAAAGAGACGAGAAAAGCACTTATAATACCGAATTTTGCGCCAGGTACGGTAATGGTTCTGAAGATGCGCGCCGAGCCGGCACCCATTACCCGTGCCGCTTCATAGAGGCGGTTGTCCGAATATGACAGCGTCACATACATAATCAGTACTGCCTGAGGAAAAGTATAGATTATCTCCGAGACGATTATCCCAAAAGCCCCATATAACGGCAGTTTCAGCCCCGCCATCGTCAGCAGCCCCTTGTTGCCGATCAGATAAATTAAGGCGATGCCAAACATCATTGAGGGGGCGAAGAGCGGCAGCATCGCCGTGAAGCGAAAAAACTTTTTCAGCGGAATGTCCGTACGTGTCAGCGAATAGGCGTAGGTGAAAGAGAGCAGCGAGGTGACAGCCGCCACCAACGTTGAAACGGCAAGAGAATTCCAAAAAGAAGAGACTAGGTTGGGGGAGGAGAAGTATTCCTGAAAGTTCGCCAAGCCGACAAAGGTGCCGTCGTCAGCGGAAAAGGCTTTTCCAAAGAGGAGAGCCATCGGTAAGATGACGGCGATAAGGAGAAAGGCAAGGCTGAATATCAGCAAAGTCAATTCAGCCTTGTTGGTATTTTTAATCTTTTTCATGATACCCTTTCTAGAGAGATCAGCCTATCTTGGGGAATATCAAGGTATATTATAGAACCGCATTTGAGAAATCTAGCTTCGTTCTGCTGTGAAGGAATGTCAATCATTATGCGTCCCGCAGTTGAATCTGCTTCCACTCGGTAAAAAGCGCCTCTGAATTCTATATCACAGACATTTGCCGGAATTTTACCCTGAGAAACCGCGCAGATGCGGATGTTTTCCGGGCGTATCACGCTGTGTGAGCCAACAAAGTTAGCCGCCCCCACAAAGTCCGCGACAAAGTTGTTTACCGGGGCTTCATATATCTTAAGCGGCGTATCTATCTGCTCAACGCGCCCCTCGTTCATGACAATAAGCTTATCTGCCATCGATAGAGCTTCTTCTTGGTCGTGAGTAACCATAATCGTTGTAATGCCAAAGCGCTGCTGTATCTTACGTATCTCACGGCGCAGTTTAATGCGCACCTTGGCGTCAAGAGCTGACAGCGGCTCGTCAAGGAGCAAAAATCCCGGATTCAGCACCAGAGCCCGCGAAATAGCCACTCTTTGCTGCTGCCCGCCGGACAATTGCTGCGGATATTTCTTGCGATGTTCGCTAAGCCCCACTATTTCCAATATTTCATCTACCCGGCGTGAGATCTCATCGCAGTCTATACGTTTGCTGCGCAGCCCATAAGCAATGTTCTCCTCCACGTTCATATTGGGAAAGAGAGCATAGGACTGAAAGACAATACCGAAGTTTCTATTGGAGGGCGGTTCACAGGTAACATCGCGCCCCCCTATCTCTATAGAACCGCTTTCGACTTCCTCAAGCCCGGCTATCGCTCTTAGAAGAGTACTCTTTCCGCAACCGGAGGGACCCAAAATACAGACAAATTCTCCGCTCTTTATTTCAAAACTGACATTGTTTAGGGCTATCTGGCTATTAAATTTTTTTACAACATTTTTTACATTCAGCGTGGTCATTTTTTGCAGCCCCTGTCTACTTGTTTTCTGATTTCCCTTCGTAACGCGAAGCCCATTCTTTGAGGATTCTTTCTCTGTTGTTGGCCGACCACCTGAGGTCGTTTTTCTTAATCAGCTGTGATAGCGGGTTCTTTGCATATCCCTCGGGGATTGTTTTATTTACCATAACCGCAGTGATGGCATAGTCACCTTTAAGAGCATCTATGGCCTTGTCGGAAATGGCCCAGTCCAAAAATATTTTAGCTTCTGGCTTTATATCCGCCTTCTTAATCAGAGCGTTTGCCTCAACGTCCCAGCCGCTGCCCTCTTTCGGGAAAACTATCTCAACAGGCGCACCCTTTTTCTTCTGATTAACACCGGCATAACCGTATGAGATACCTACAGCGAACTCACCGGAAGCTGCTTTTTTCGCCGGAGCAGAACCTGAATGGGTGTAAAGAGCGATATTCTTATGCAGCTTATCGAGGTACTCAAAGCCCTTTTTCTCTCCCATCAGCTGTAATATCCCCGCAACAGCAAGGAAACCGGTGCCCGATGAATTGGGATTGCTCATGACAATTTTGCCCTTAAACTCCGGCTTTAGAAGGTCCTGATAAGATTTTATCGCCGGCAGCCCCTGGGCTTTAGCCTCCGCGCTGTTAACAACTATCGCACACTCCCAAGCGTCGATTCCTACCCATGCGGGAGGATTGTGGCTGTCTTTAAGCATTTTTTCCACTCTGTTAAGCCCCTTGGGAGCATAGGGTTCAATAAGTCCTCTGTTTTCAAGCACCAGCAGACTGGAAGCTGCTGTTCCCCACACGACGTCTGCAGGCGTCTTTGCACCTTCCGCAAGCAGCTTCGCCGTAATGATTCCAGTGGAGTCTCTGACTATCTTTACGTCAACGTCTTTGTTCTGCTCCTTAAATGACGCCAGATATTTATTGATCTGTTCGTTCTCAAGAGCAGTATAGACAATAAGCTCTTTAGCCGAGGCGGAAACGGCGGATACCATCAATACCGCAGCAATAAGCGCAAAAGCACAAAAGTTGTTTCTGATACGTAAACTCTTTACAGACAGAGAAAACATCAATAATCCCCCTTGATCTTTTTTAACGGGATTTTAATACCCCGCATGACATCTCTATTTAATCAAAAAGAGGTTAACGCTGAATTACAGCCATGTTACATTATGGTTAAAAGCCTCAGGACAGCAGACAACAATCAAAGACGCCTTTCTCTTCTTACCGACATCATCAGCTTTTGCGACAGAGTTTTTATAATAGAGAGAGAGGAAGAGGCAAAACAAAAGGACAAAAGCAACGGCACATTAAAGAATCGCCTTCCACATCGACGTTAAACGCAAAACTATACGTTATACAAAGAGCATGAGGTGCAAAGATAAAGCGCAGGTGACTTCAGCAGTTTAGGCGAAAAGCGAGCCGGCTCCGATAAGAGCCGCCTTTGAACCAAGAGCGGATATCCGCAAATCAAAAGTTTCCCTATAAGGAATTGGAAGGTAGTTTAAAACCAGAGGCAAGAGCTCTTCTCTAAGCCCCAAAGCACGGCTGATACCGCCGCTGAGGATTATCATTTCGGGGTCTGTGACCACACAAAGAGAGGCAATAGAGCGCGCCAGTGTATCCAGAGCGTCACCCATCAAAGGTCGGATACGCTCCTCGCTGCGGCGTGTCCAAAGTTCTTTAAAATCAGCGGGCAGCATCGCCGCTGCCGCTCGTTTTTCGATCCGGTCCGCAGAAAAACTCTGCTCTAAATGCATGAAACCGCCGCAGAGGCAGAGGTTTTTTTCCGCTCCGACGGACATGTGCCCCGCCTCGCCTGCCATGCCGTGAGCACCAATGAGCAAACGCCCGCCGGAAACAACTCCTGAACCTACACCGCTTCCCAGAGTAAGCACAGTATAATCGGCGCAGCCTTGTGCGGCTCCGCCAATGCCCTCGCCCAAAGCTGCGCAGTTGGCGTCGTTTTCCATCTTAACCGAAGCACACAGTCCTTGCTTCTCAAGGTACGCCTCTAAGAGCACAGGGAGCTCCATATTGTTAATACCGTTGAAGTTTGTCAGCAATGCCACTCTCGTGCGGCTACGGTTTAGATATCCCGGTATGCCGATGCCGATAAGCAATTCTTTTTCAGGGGTAACTTCTTTTACAATATCGGCTATAGTCTGAAAAACATCAGCTGCGGTGCGGCTTGAGGGAGTGGGAACTTCAACAACTTCACCGCACAAGCCGCAAGCAAGGTCAATTTCGGCGGCCGCAGTGTTATGACCGCCAAGGTCTATGCCGATAACTTTCATTTATCTAAAATGGTATCGCATGCGCAGTATCCATCACAGAGCAGAACCAACGGCGCAGTTCAAAAACATCGTCAGTATGGAAGATTAGCCCTCGGCCTGAAACACGTTCCCCTCCGGGAACGAGAGCTGCGGCATCGGTTTGAGCCGCGGTGTGAAAGGTCACTTCCATCAAATAGGGCGGCTCAATTGCCAAAACAGGTGATTTCCCCTCCGCAGCCATGTCTAAAGCCGACTTCACCGCAGACTTAATCATCACCGATGTCATGGACGGCGGCAAGGTCTTAGCGGCGATGCGCCCCACACCCTCTTTGAGAGAACAAGTAACCAAGTTCGCACCAAGAATACTGGAGGCCTCAAGGCAAAGGGCCTCATCTCCTACAGCCAACGCTACCGGCACGCCGAGTTTGCCGCAGAAGATGGCATTCAGCCCAGTCTCTCCCATTTTTATGCCATTAAGCTTCATATCAAAAATGACTTTGGGGTCATAGGTGTGGTCCAAAACAGCTTTCTCTGTTCCAGCCATGGCGTGATATCCCATAAAGAAAGCCACATCGGCTTCGCCCACGCCATCAACCATACCTAAAATTTTCGGCGAACCGCTGATTATTTGCGTACTCGAGGGAAAAGCGGATACATCAAGGTTAATCATCGTATTATGAGAATCATTGATGGTGACTTCTTCTATCCCCCACTCAAAAGCAGCCTCCACGGCAGACAAGACGTCATGAAGCTGCATCGCCCTGCCAAAAGAGTATTCGGGACAGAGGCTGTCAACCTGACACGGAGCGACAACCCCCGTAGACCCTTCCATATCGGAGCTTATATAGAGTTTCAAAATTATTCCTCCGTTCGTGCAGCGAGCCTAAACGATGGCGAATTAGACGTTAAAGCGGATTTCTATCATATCTCCGTCTTTGACAATATATTCCTTGCCTTCCAAACGCAGACATCCGGCTTTGCGGCACTCATCAAAAGATTTGTTATGCGAAATATAATCGTCAAAAGCAACTACCTGCGCTCTGATAAAGCCTCTGGCGAGGTCGGAGTGAATTGCGCCCGCCGCGTCGACGGCGTTGTCTCCATTATGAAGCGTCCAAGCACGCACTTCATCGGGGCCGCAGGTAAAGAAGCTGATCAGCCCAAGCAATTTATAGGCCTCCTTGATCAGGCGTTCGCGTCCGGGCTCAGTGATGTTCAAACCTTCGGTAAACTCAGCCGCCTCTTCCTCTGAAAGCTCCACAATATCCATTTCCAAGCTTCCATAAAGGGTGCAAAGCTCCACGCCCTGCTCGTCGGCGCGTTTTTTTATCTCATTCCACTTGGGTATCTTAGTTTCATCAGACTGAGAGTCATCTAAATTAAGCACGATAACTTCGGGTTTTGAGGTGACAAAGGAAAAACCGCGGAGCTGACGCCACTCTTCGGGCTTCAATTCCAGGCTGCGCAGAGGTTTTTCTTCCATCAGACAGTCAAAACATTTTTCCAGCATCTCTTTTTCCGAGTTTTCCTCCGGGATTAGTTTTTTCTTCGCTCTTAGCTTTGTCAGGCGGTTCTCTATTACAGCCAAGTCTCTGAAAATCAGTTCATTCTCCAAAATGTCCCAATCGCGCAGCGGGTCAATGCTTCCTTCAGGGTGTTCCACTGAGGCATTGGCAAAGCAGCGGATTACCTGAATAAGCGCGTCGGCGTCAGCGACAAAAGAGAGAAAACCGTTGCCTAGCCCCTCGCCCTTTCCCGCCCCGCGCGAGAGTCCCGCAAGGTCAACAAATTCTATCTGCGCAGGAGTCTCTTTGCGCGGCGAATGTATCTCAACCAGAGCATCAAAACGTTTATCCGGAACAGCGACGACCGCTTTATTAGGGTCTGTCTTGCCGCCGGCGTATGGTTTTACCTCTGCCCCAGCTCTTGTAATAACATTAAAAACTGTCGATTTTCCGCTTAGAGGCAGACCGACTATTCCACAGTGCAGCATCTCTATCACTCCGTTATCTTTAGTATGCTATATGTTGTCATATTACCAGGCAGTATAAATCTACATTATTACTTAATAATAATAAGACCGCCTTCCAGCTTTTCGTCTATTTCCTCCATTTTTTTTCTGATGTCTGCAGGAATATTATCTTTGGATTCTCTCGTCCAAGTTGAAAGCGAGATACAGTCTTCCTTGACTCCCAACGATAGATCTTCTATCTGTGTTCGCGAAACATACCGTTCAATCACATTATATACAGCCAAACCGCTTCTCTTTATCACGCTGGTTAAGACAACATCCGGAAAGCGCGTCTCTTCTTCGGTATCAACACCGATAACCCAAAAATTATGGCTCCGCGCTGCATCGATAACCCCTCTGCCGGCGTTGCCGGTGACAGCGAAGATGATGTCAACTCCGTCTTCAGCCATCTTTAATGCAATACTGCGGGCGTTATCCTTATTTTGGTAGTCATTGCTGTATTCTACCGACACCTTAACATTTTTATCGATGTACCATGCCCCGGCAATGAAGCCGCGCTTAAAGTTATCCATAATAACAGAGGGGACACCCAAAACAATGCCGATCTTTTTTTCTTCGTTGATACGCGCGACATCAGTTCTTTGTGTATACTGCGCCGCAAGTGCTCCTGCAAGAAAACCGCCCTCTTCATCTCGAAAATTGATTCTTATTATGTTGGCGGCTTTTTCACTGTCAAAAGATATTATCGTCACATCTGGATATAAGGGCGCCGCTTGGTTCAGATAGTTTGTAAACGCAGGAGAGCTTGCTATCAGCAGATCAGACCATTTTAGGGCCGCCTCCGCAGCCTCTGCGGCAGTAACATTAGCCGCCTCATCAGCACGAAAGACCTTAGTTACTATTTTATTGGGATAACGTCCGCTCGCATACTTAAGTCCGCTGACACAGAGATGGTTAAATCCACCCTTCAGAGTAGGGTCTCCGTCAATCAGCAGAGCCACATTTTTAACGGCCCCCTCACAAACCGAAGCCGCCAACACCATTAACACAGAGAGTGACAGGAGAATGATTCTAACCTTACTGAGCATTTTTCGCACCTCCGTGCCGACACAACTTAGGAAGATTGTTGTGACAGCTCAGAGAACAGTTTACTATAACAATTGCTGTGAGGCAAATATTAGTAAACCTAATAAAAAAATTATGAACACAAAAACAGGTAGTGTTGCCGACAGTTATTTTCTTGACAATGCAACACAGCGGATAGATAATTATTGACAGTTAGCTATGGATAACTAATAAAGCTGATGACGGAGTTGAAAAAAATGAACCTCATTCAGATAAAAGACGGAGATTTCGCCGTAATTATCGGTGTTCCCGAAGGAGAAGCTGGACAGAGGCTTGAGGCGTTGGGACTGAGATCAGGTAAAAAAATCGAAAAAATTTCCGGTATGCCCTTTGGCGGACCTGTTACCGTAATGCTGGACGGACGACAATTCGCCGTATCACACAGCATCGCCGGAATGATAGAAGTCAGAGAGCTCTAGACGAGAGGAACTGACATTTATGAGCTGTAAAGATTGCGGTCTGTGCTTTAATAAGAAGGATTTTTTTTCAAAAAAGAACACTCCTTGCAAAAAAATATTACTTATGGGTAATCCCAATGTGGGCAAGAGTGTCTTTTTCTCTCGCCTTACAGGTGTACATGCTCTTTCCTCAAACTATCCCGGCACAACTGTCGGCTTTACAGAAGGAACAATGCAAATAAAAGATGGCTGCGCTCGCTTAATTGACGTGCCAGGCGCTTATACGCTTGACCCCACAAATGAAGCTGAAGAGATAGCCCATAAAATAATCAATGAGGGCGCTGACAAAGTTATTTTGGTCATCGATGCCACCGCTCTTGAGAGAAATTTGGTAATGGCACTGCAGGTTCTTGAACACGGACTGCCTACGGTTATAGCCTTAAACATGGTTGACGAAGCACGCCACAGAGGCGTCCTGATTGATATTCCCGCTCTTGAAAAAGAGCTGGGAGTCCCTGTCGTGCCAACCGTAGCTGTTACAGGGCAAGGAATCAGCAACCTAATAGCTCAACTTGAAAACGCACGGATAAGCAGCTTCAAACCAATGCTTAAAGAAACCCGCTGGCAGGTTATCGGCGAAATTATTCCTAAAGTTCAAACTGTCACCCACCGCCACCACACCTTCATGGACTACATGGAAGACTTCTCTGCCCGCCCCTTTACCGGAGTAATGATGGGCTTTCTGGTGCTAGCCTTGAGTTTCACAATCATTCGCTTTGTCGGAGAGGGTATCACCGCTCATGTGACAGACCCGCTCTTTGAATATTTATGGCGCCCTGTTTTGGAAAAACTCAGCGCCATTATCGGTAACGGCGCATTAGGAAACGTCCTTATAGGCACGATGATAAACGGCTCTATCGATTTTGAGCAGAGCCTGGGAGTCCTCTCCACAGGCATCTATGTAGAATTTGGCATGGTTCTTCCATATATAATCGCCTTTTACGCCGTGCTCAGCTTTTTGGAAGATTTCGGCTATCTGCCACGCCTGGCGGTAGTCTTTGACGCACTGCTGCATCGGTTCGGTATTCACGGCTATGCGATTATCCCCACACTGCTCGGCTTTGGCTGCAACGTACCGGGAATTCTCGCCACCAGAGTGTTGGAATCCGAGCGCGAAAAATTTATCGCGGCAACGCTGATATCAGTGGGAGTGCCCTGTGTTTCCATACAAGCAATGCTCTCCGCAACTTTGGGAACTTTTGGCTTGGGGTACATCGCAGCTGTCTACGGCGTTCTCTTCTGCGTTTGGATGGTGCTTGGAAGAATAATGCACCTAACTCTGCGCGGCTTTAGTCCTGAATTAATAGTAGAGATTCCTCCCTATCGCATACCCTCAGCAAAAGCATGGCGCAGCAAGCTTTGGTTTCGCATCAAAGACTTTCTCTGCGAAGCGACTCCCTTGGTGCTCGGCGGCATCCTGCTTGTCAACTTCCTAGAATCCATCGGCGTGATGACAGGTGCGGCAAATCTGCTTTCGCCGATATTCGAGGGATTCCTAGGACTGCCGGCAGCTGCGGCGGTTCCCGTTGTCGTCGGCCTCTTCAGAAAAGATATCGCCATGGGACTGCTGATACCTTTAGGGCTCACCGCCCACCAAACACTGGTGGCGGTCATCGTTCTGGCAATGACATTTCCCTGCATCGCCACCTTTGTCGTCATGTGGAAAGAACTGGGAGTCAAAAAAATGCTCCTCAGCACCTTCATTATGATAACAGCCGCGATGGTCACCGGCGGTGTACTGAATCTCGTTCTCCGACTTTTCTAGCATCGCTCATATTAACTTCCCTAACCTGCACAAGAAAGGCGCTGCCAAAGCAGCGCCTTTCTTATCTGTTTTTTTTATTAACGACATATTTATTTAATAAAACGTTGATTAAACAGCGAGCCTTTAATAACCGGCAGGCGGCCTGCTGATTATAGGCAAAAAGCCGCAATCTTTGATGATCAGCCGTTCACTAAAGAAGCCTGCTTCTCAGCTCCTCCGAAGAACAGGGGGAAAGAAGCGCAGGGGGAACATCAAAGACCGTCTTGGCACCGCACTCTCCCTTGGCCGCCATCCTAAATGCAGCTCTAGCGTAAGCAGCAATCGCACTGGCGGTAAATTCAGGGTTTGAGTCGAGCTTAAGTGAAAACTCAATAAGGTTGGCGGAGGCAAGATTCTCGCCCGTACAGCCGCTTCTGACCACAAAACCTCCGTGGGGCATACCCTTGTGGTTAGCCATAAAATCTGCCTCACTGATAAAATTGACAGTTGTGTCATATTCGGCAAAATAGTTGGGCATATTGATAATCTCCATGCGAATAGCCTCAATGTCGGCGTTTTCCTCCGCAACAACCCAACACTCTCTTTTATGCATATCTCTTGCGGTAAAATTGGGTTTCTCTCCCGCTCTCACCCGCGCTATGGCTTCTTCTACAGGAATAGTGTACTGCACGGCATGTTTAACGCCATTCACTCGGCGTACGGCGTCAGAGTGCCCCTGGCTCAAACCGCAGCCCCAGAAAGTGTAGCTCTTGCCGCAGGGCAACACAGCCTCAGCTATCAGTCTGTTGATTGAAAAGAGCCCGGGATCCCATCCTGCCGATATTATCGCTACATGTCCGCTCTCTGAAGCGGCGTTATTGACAGCGGCGAAGTGCTCGGGAATTTTAGCATGAGTGTCAAAACTGTCAACAATGTTAAAATCCGCGGCGAACTGCGGGCTTTGCTGCTTTAAATCCGTGGCACTGCCGCCGCATAAAATCATAACGTCAATTTTGTCTTTATATAGAGGAACATCTTTTATAGGAAATATTTTTTTTGTCTCCACTGTGCAGACAGCAGAAGGCTCTCTTCTGGTAAAAACTCCCACCAGCTCCATATCCGGATTCTGAGCGACAGCCATTTCCACACCGCGCCCCAAATTACCGCAGCCAATGATACCGATTCTAATCTTTTCCATCACACTCACCTGCTTCCAGCCGCAACCAATTCTCTCATTGTATAGAGTCCAGGGTTGCGCCCATTGATAAACTCCGCCGCTATGATTGCTCCTTTGGCGAATATATTTCTTGACAATGCTGTATGTTTTATCTCGATAATTTCGTCTTCCCCGGCGAAGATAATTGTATGTTCCCCGGGAATAGTGCCGCCGCGCACAGAGTGAATGCCCATCTGACCGCGATGGCAGCTGTCTTCTCTTCCGTGCCTGCCGTAGATAAATTCCTTCGGTGCGGCACAGCTCTCATTAATCGCCTCAGCCAACATCACCGCCGTACCGCTCGGCGAATCGACCTTCTTATTGTGATGCTTTTCAATAATCTCCACATCAAAATCCGCTTCAAGAACAGGAACAATGTATTGCAGAGCATTGGCGATTACATTTATTCCCAAAGACATGTTAAAAGAATAAAAGATGGGAATCTCCGCTGCGGCCCGTCTGACAGCCATCTCAGCCTCACCGTCAAGAGAGGTGGTGGCAATAACCGCCGGCAACTTGTTTTTCACGCAGTATTCCAGCAAGTCAGGGACAGCACTGAAGTGGGAAAAATCCAAGACCACGTCCGCCGGCACATTACACTCAGCTAAAGAGGCAAAGGCGGGATAAGCTTCCGTACCGTCAATGGTTCTATCCACACCTGCGGCCAATCTCATATTAGCGGAAGAGGCGATAAAAGACTCAAGCACGCGTCCCATACGGCCCTTACAGCCGTGAAGTAAAATATTAATCATTGAAAGATAAGCCTTATATCAGTCCGTAAGCGGTCATCTCGCGTCTGATGCGCGCGGTGACATCTTCGCTGGGAGGGCAAAGGGGCAACCTGTATTCAGGAGCGCATTTACCCATCATGGCAAGGGCGGCCTTCACCGGAATGGGATTTACATCGGCAAAGAGCGCATCTATAAGAGGCTTCATTGAGAGCTGCAATTTTCTTGCCGTCTCAATATCGCCGTCAAGGTAACTGCGAGACATCTTTACCGAGTCGGCGGGAGCGACGTTGGCAAGGACGGAAATGTATCCCACGCCGCCAAGAGACATTGTCGGCACAACCATGTCATCGTTACCTGAGTAGATGGCAAAATCTTCCGGCACAACTCTGGCTATCTCCGCTACTTGAGAGATATTGCCGCTTGCCTCCTTGATACCAACGATATTGGGATGCTGGGCCAAGACAGCTGCAGTTTGCGGAGCGATGTTCACACCGGTTCTACCGGGAACGGAATAGATAATACTGGGGATTTTAAGGTCATCGACAGTAGCGCGGTAATGTCTGATCAGCCCCTCTTGGGAACACTTGTTGTAGTAGGGTGTCACCAAAAGAAGGCCGTCAACGCCGACTTCTTCTATTTTTTTGGCTAAATCCACGCCATGCCTGGTATCGTTGCTGCCTGCACCGGCAATGACCGGTACCCTTCCTGCGGCAACGTCAACGCAAAATTTAACCACTTCAATGTGTTCCTCGTTTGAAAGTGCGGAGGCCTCTCCTGTGGTGCCACAAGAGATAATCGCATCTATCCCCTCTGAAATCTGCCATTCGATAAGATCTGCGTAAGTTTTGAAATCTGTGGATC
>CAZFWP010000018.1:0-23002 GCA_964522805.1 uncultured Synergistaceae bacterium
TCGATAGGATAGGCAAAACGCTTTTTGCCCCAGAGATCCACCTTTTCTATCTCTGCTCCTAAACCGCGCACGACCTCGGCGAGCTCTTCTGTTACCATTTTGTGGTCTTCAAGATCCGCCTGAAGAATGACTACCATTTCGTAAGATCGCACGTATTTCACCTCCTCCCTTTGGACTTTGGTCTCTTTCTATAAAAAGAGACAGGGACATGCAATTTAGAAATATATCACCTATTTGTTACTATTGCAAGGGTTCTTTGGAAACAACTTCTATTTTGTATATTTTTTCTCCGGATATTACCAAGTTAAACTGCTCTCTAGCGAGTCTTGCGATACCCTCCGGAGTGCTGTAATAATCCACATTTTGCTGTAGTTCCTGAGCTTTGCGCTCCTCTTTGACCAGTTCCTCCATTCTCTCATCAAGGGCCTTAGAGAGGTTATCAATCCTTTCTAATTCCTTGAAAAATGAAGTAAGAAGCACAGCGGTCAAAAATGTAACCGCTGCGATGAATACAACCCATCTTATTCTAGGAGGAGTCATCTTCGTACCGGAAACAACTTTATATTCCTTACACTACATCTTCTCAGGTGCAGAGACACCGAGCAGGGCAAGAGTATTTCTTAAGGTGATTCTCGCCGCTTCCATAAGCAGCACTCTGGATTTCATTACAGACTCTTCGACGCCAAGCACTCGTTGGTTGTTGTAGAAAGAGTGGAAAGCTTCAGCAAGCTCCGTTGCATAGTAAGCGATACGGTGAGGAGCAAACTCACCGGCGGCTTTTGACACTTCTTCGGGCAGCTTGGAAATAGCTTTGGCCAAGTTAAGCTCAGATGGGTCGGTTAGCAATGTAACATCAAAGTCAGCCATCGTCGGCAGCTCTATGCCTCTCTCAGACAGCTCCCTGTATATGCTGCATATGCGCGCGTGGGCGTACTGCACATAGAACACAGGGTTTTCTGAGGTTGCCTTCTTAGCCAGCTCCAAATCAAAATCAAGGGTGCTGTCGCAGCGTCTCATGACAAAGAAGAATCTGGTGGCGTCAACGCCAACCTCTTCCATAATCTCACGCAAAGTGATTATCGTGCCGGCTCTCTTTGACATCTGCACAGGTTTGCCGTCGCGCAGAAGGTTGACCATCTGGATAAGCAGAACGTCGAGAGCGTTGTCCGGATAACCGAAAGCTTTATTTACAGACTTAATGCGGGGGACATATCCATGGTGGTCGGCACCCCATACATAAATCAGCTTTTCAAAATTACGGTCATATTTGTTTTTAAGATATGCGACATCTGAGGTAAAGTAGGTGGGCACACCGTTGGTTCTGATAAGCACTCTGTCTTTATCATCGCCGAACATCGTGGAGCGGAACCAAAGGGCGCCGTCCTGTTCATAAGCATAGTCTCTATCCTTGAGCGCCTGCATTGCCGGTTCCACACAACCGTCGTCGTAAAGCGATTTTTCTGAGAACCAAACATCAAATTTAACACCAAAGTCTTCCAGGTCCTTGCTGATCATACCGATGACCACTTTCCCTGTTTCCACTGAGAAGAACTCCATCGTCTCTTCCAGCGGCTTATCAGCAAGGGAGGTACCGTACTTATCGACAAACATCTGCGCAATATCAGACATATACTCGCCGTGATACCCATCTTCCGGCATCGGCGCCTCAGCACCGCGCCCAATTGCCTCAAAGTAACGCGCCTGCGCGGACTTACCCAACAACTCCATCTGCAGCCCGGCATCGTTGATATAATATTCCCGCTCCACGTCCCAGCCGGCAAAGTCTAAAATAGAAGCGGTAATATCCCCTACAGCCGCTCCGCGTCCGTGTCCCATGTGAAGAGGACCTGTCGGATTGGCGCTGACAAACTCTATCTGCACTCTGCGCCCTGCTCCGTCATTTACGCGGCCGTAATCTTCATCTTTCTCTATCGCCGATTTAACAGACTCCGCTATCCAACAGGATGAGAGCGTAAAGTTCATAAAACCCGGCCCTGCCACCTCAATTTTATCGACAACATCGCCAATTGGCACAGATGCGGCGATAGCTGCTGCCAGTTCTCGCGGAGAAGTGCCGAAAGGCTTGGCAAGCTGCATGGCGATGTTTGTCGCCCAGTCGCCATGTCCGGATTGTCTAGGACGCTCCAGGCGAACAACAAACCCTTCCGGTATCAGGTATTCACGTTCTGCCGCAACTTTGTTCACCGCTTTTTCAAGCAGTGCTTTTAGTTCATCTGTCATATTCTGCAAAATACAACACTCCTTCAATATATAGGGAAAAAATAATTTATTTTCTAAACGGAATATCTAAAACAGGCCAACGCAGACAAGCATTTAGCTCTTCACGGAGCACAGACGCTAAAGCTTGGTCAACCTGAGTTGTTTTCACAATCCAGACGCTGTCAGCAAGCAGCTGTGCTTTCTTCGGCCAATGGATAATCGATTCTTTAAGTATGGCTTTGCTTCCCTCACCTAGCTTTTTGACTGGCGGCGTTTGAATAATTTTATAGCCCTTTGGCATGTTTATGCGAACTTTCTGGTCAATCATAAACGGGAAACGCAGCGTGTACTCGGAGTTTTTATTGATCATCTCGCCAACTCTCACAGGGACTCCCCCGGGAAGCCTAAGCAGCATGTTTCCTCCCAAAATCAGCCCTGGTGCGCACTCTACATCAAAATCCAGTTTATATCCGGTGCTTGTTGGAGTTACCTCCGTCGGTTTAAGCACCATACCTGGGATAGCAAAGTTCACCTTGCTTCTGACAAAAGAGGCCAGCGTCTCTTTACGCGGCATCTGTCCATCGGAGAACAGCGTTGTCCAGCCGCCGGAAGCCGTCATGGTCAATGTACCGGACGCCCTCCCTATATCGTTCAGGGTCAATATCCAAAGCAATCCCAGTTTGTGGTCTGAGGCACTCCCGAATGCTACCTTTCTGTCAACTGCCTCGCCGTCTTTAAGAGCGTAAATTGTCGAGCCGGCGACAGACGGGGCTATCATGCCGAAATCGGAGGTCTGACCTGCCTGATAGACAACAGACTTATTGCCGGGAGTTTTGACTGCCAGCACCGGCGCCGTCCATATCGCCGACGAGGCTGGGCTGTCTTTATCAAGTTCGGTAATCGCCTGCCACCATACCTCTGACTCCCAGCCCAGTTTTACCAGCCATTTGTTTAATATCAACGACTGCTCCCACTGAGTCCAAGGCCCCTCTGCCGGAATTTTATCCGCGGGACGCACAATGTTTTTAGCGTAGTCAGGCAAAGTACGGGAAGGTTCTGCTATCCACTTCATCAGCTTCAGTCCCGCCTTTGACTTATCACCCTTAGCAGCGTCGGGAAGAGGCAGGGACGGCATCATTTTTATCGCTTCGTCCATATCACGGAGACTTTGGTTAAGCCCCTTTTTTGAGCTGAATGAAAGGCTGGGGCGTTTGTAAACGACAAAGCCCTCGCCGCTCCAAGGTTCTTGGTTCATAATCGTCCAATTGTATGTCTGAGTGCCGGCACTCTTGGTGATCACAGGGTCTTTAATATCTCTCCCTACCCAGTAAAGTTCGCGTCCATCTGGTACCTCAACAGAGACATTCTGCTCCCATATAGGCAGCTCTCCTGCCATCGGGATGGTCGCGTCAACACCGTAACGCTTGCCGTGTGTTTCCCTGACAATAAGTACCACGACTCTGCCTGCAGCATCATCAGGCGTAAGGATAACCTTACCGGCGGCGCCTCCTGCGAGAATTTCCTCCGAAACCTTAAGCGAACCCTCTTTGAAGCCTGTCATAGGGTTGTACCAAGAGGCTTCCACTATATCGAGAGTACCATCAGAGGGAACCATCATCTTCATGGTCTTCCAGGATGCGGGAATTTTCTCACCCATCATTACAATAACGCGGCGGGTGTTTTCCATAGTTCCATCAGTAAGCATCCTAAAGTCATTGTTTCTAAGCCAGATAAGAGCTCCGGCACCGGCGAATCCATCAAGAGAAGGAGCCTCTTTATTGAGACGTCTGACCTCCGAAACCGTCTCCCACGCAAAAGAGGCGGAGACAAAAACAGTCAGCATCAGAAGAGACAAAAAGACTGTCAGAGCTTTTTTGTTGGCTTTTAACATTAAAAGACCTCCCTACTTACCGCAGCATTGTTTATATTTTTTCCCGCTGCCGCATGGACAGGGGTCGTTGCGTCCTACTTTCTGCAAGTTAATTATCGGCTGTGTCTTCTGCGCGGTCGCCATCGCCCCGGGGTTTTCCGTGTCGTCGCTGTATCCCAATCTGTCAGAGGGAATATCCAGCGCGTCACGGCTCTCTACCCAGCGTTTTTTGTTTTTTTCCTGTTCGGGGGTAACAACTGAAACACGTAAAGCGAACTCCGTTATGCCTTCACGCACCTGAACCAGCATATCCTGGAAGAGGTTGAAAGATTCAAACTGGTACTCCAACAGGGGGTCTTTCTGTCCGATGGCGCGCAACCCGATACCGCGGCGCAGCTCATCCATCGCCAGCAGATGTTCCTTCCAGTTGGTATCCAAAACCTGGAGGAAGATGTAGCGGAAGATGTGCTCAGAGACATCGGGGCCAAGGTCGGCGGATTTCTGTCTGAAACGCTCGCGTATCTCCTCCAGAAGCTTAGGTGCGGCCTCTGCGAGCTCCTGTTCCGCCTGAACTTTTTCGATGTGGCGTGATATGCCAGGCCAGAAGAGAGCGTTAAGTCTGATGCACACGGACTGGACATCAGGTTCGTCGGCATTTTTGTCGGCGAATATTTTCTCCAGCTGCAACTGCGCAGTATCCTCAATAACTCCCAGTGTACGGGAAACGATATCCTTATCATTGAGAATCTCACTGCGTTCCTTATAAATAGCTTCTCTTTGCTGGTTCATGACATTATCGTAAGAGAGCAGCTGTTTTCTTATATCAAAGTGCATTTCCTCGACCTTTTTCTGGGCATTTTCAATCGCCTTGGACAAAAGAGAATGCTCAATACACTCTCCCTCTTCCATGCCCAGCTTCTCCATAATAGACTGGACTCTGTCTCCGCCGAAAAGACGAATCAGATCATCTTCAAGAGCGATGTAGAAGCGGCTCTCTCCCGGGTCTCCTTGGCGGCCTGAACGTCCGCGGAGCTGGTTGTCAATGCGGCGGGATTCATGACGCTCCGTACCAATGATACGCAACCCGCCGGCGGCAATAACCTTATCGTGCTCTTCCGAGCATACATTGCGGAATTCTTCAAGCACTTCCGTATATACATTATGGTCGGCTTTCAAATCCAGTCCTCGGCGCGTCATTTCTTCTTTTGCCAGGAACTCTGGGTTGCCGCCCAACACGATGTCGGTTCCGCGTCCGGCCATATTAGTGGCGACAGTGACTGCCCCCAGACGTCCCGCCTGAGCTACAATTGAAGCTTCCTTGTCGTGTACTTTTGCATTGAGGACATTGTGAGGAATTTTCCGTGCTCTCAGCAGTTTGCTGAGCTGTTCGGAATGCTCTATAGACGTTGTGCCAACCAATACAGGCTGCCCCTTGGCGTATGACTCGGCTACCTCATCTGCGGCAGCGTTATATTTTTCAATTACGGTTTTGTAGATGGAGTCTGCGTTATCTTTACGAACCATCGGACGGTGAGTGGGGACAACAATAACTTTCAGCCCGTAAATTTCTTTAAATTCTTCCGACTCTGTCAAAGCGGTACCGGTCATACCAGCCAACTTTGAATACATGCGGAAATAATTCTGCAAAGTAATCGTAGCAAGGGTCTGGTTTTCACGTCCGACCTTTACGCGCTCTTTAGCTTCAATGGCTTGGTGCAGACCATCTGAATAGCGGCGTCCAAACATCAATCGCCCGGTAAACTCGTCTACAATGACAATCTCACCGTCTTTGACCACATAATGAACGTCCCTCTGAAAGAGGTGGTGTGCTTTCAGAGATTGGACAATCTTATGCGCCAGTGAAGAGTTAGCGAAATCAGTAAACAGATTGGGCAGCTTCATCAAGCGCTCTGCTTTGGCGATGCCTGCTTCTGTGAGAGCCAAGTTGCGTTCCTTTTCCTCAACCTCGAAATCTTCGCCCTTACGCAGTTCTCTGGCGACACTGTCTGCCACACGGTACGGTTCTGTGTCATCTTCAGAAGGTCCGGAAATGATCAGCGGTGTTCTTGCTTCATCTATCAAAATGGAGTCAACTTCGTCAACGATACAATAAAAATGTCCGCGCTGAACCTGCTGTTCCGCCTGGATGGCCATATTATCGCGCAAATAGTCAAAACCGAATTCACTGTTCGTTCCGTATGTAATATCTCGGCGATAGGCCTCAAAACGCTCTTCTTCAGACATAAACGGTGAAATAACGCCAACAGTAAGCCCCATCCCGTTATATACAGGCGACATCCATTCTGCGTCACGCTTTGCCAGATAGTCATTAACGGTAATGACATGAACGCCTTTGCCGGCGATAGCATTCAAAGCGACAGCTAAAGTGGCAACCAATGTCTTTCCCTCACCGGTCTTCATCTCGGAAATATTGCCGTCATGAAGAGCCATACCGCCGATAAGCTGCTCTTTAAAGTGACGCAGCCCCAGTGTTCTCATAGAAACTTCACGCACACGGGCAAATACTTCGGGAAGAATATCGTCAAGGGTTTCACCATTATCAAGGCGCTCTCTGAAAACTGTTACGGAATCGGCAAGTTCCTCATCGGAAAGTTTTTTTACGCTGTCTTCAAAAGAATCTATTATAGCTGCTTTCTCTTCGTACTTTGCAATAGCTCTGTCGTTGGGGTCCAGACCAAGAGCTTTGATTACTCCATCAAATAGTCCCACAAGTAACTCCACCTTTCAAAAGGCACAACACAACATACTGTGCTAATCAGCACCCTCATATTTCATCATTATAGCTGTTAGTGTACATTATAGTCAAAGTGAAATGGCGGGGGAACCCGGGATTCTTTTTACTCAGACAAAGCGGCGTAATAAAGGCGGTGCATACAAATAAGCGGCAGAAGCAAATAATTCTCTTCTGCCGATATATTTAATTTTTAAGCGAAAATATCTGCTTACTTTCCGCACATCATCAGAGCGAAAATTTTTGCTTCGTTGATAATATGCGATATTTCCGCATACTCATTCGGCATGTGAGCGCAATCAGCTTCTTGGCACCAGACTACGGCGGGGATGCCCGCTCTGCGGAAGAATGCAGCGCAGGTGCCGCCGCCCACGCCTCCTACGACAGGTTCTGTCGGCAGAACCTGTACAAGCGCATCGCGCAGCAGACCAACAATCGGCGCATCCGGCGAGGTCGGTGCAGGAGCCTGTTCTTTCTGTACAAATCTGTAGGTTACTTCTACTTTTCTGTTCTCTGTGATTTTTTTGATTTCAGCTTCTATCACTTTGAGAACTTCTTCCTGGGGGATTGTAGGCAGGGTACGGCAGTCAAAGCAGAATACTTCGCGTCCAGGCACGGTGTTGACGTTGGGGACGTTGGCATTGCGTCTTGTCGGTTCAAATGTTGAGCAGGAAGGCTCAAAGAGTTTGTCCTCTTCAGGAAAGGCCGCATGGAGCGCAGCATCCAATGAGACGGAGAATTCATTGGCGGCACGGCAGGCGTTGTTACCTAAGTTAGGGGTGCTGGCGTGAACTTGTTCGCCTTTGAATTCAAACTCTATCCAGCAGATGCTTTTTTCCGCTACTTCAATAAAATTGCCTTTTTCATTGCCGCCGTCTGGGACGATAACCAAGTCGTCTTCGCGGAAGAGATTTTGCTCAAGCAAGTAGGCTATACCATGAGTGCTGCCGACTTCCTCATCAGCAACCATGCAGAGGCAGATCTCATATTCTGGAACAATCCCCTCTTTTTTCAGCGCCACAGCCGCATAGAGCGATGAGACTAATTCCTGGCAGTTGTCGTTGGAACCGCGTCCGTAAATTCTTCCGTCCTTCACCACCGCTTTAAATGGGTCTGTGTGCCAAAGCCGACGCTCTCCTTCAGGAACAACGTCAATGTGAGCCACTATCCATAGTCTTTTTGACGTTTTACCGGGAATTCGTGTAATGATATTGGGTCTCACTCCTCCAGCCGCCATGGGGTCGGGAGAGTTGTAGACTTCTGCCTTGGCAAAACCAAGTTCTCCCAACTTTTTTACCAGATATTCACCTTTGTGGAATTCCCCCTGACCACCGTCAAGCGGGCTGATTGCCGGAATAGCTATCAGGTCAGAGAGTGTGGCTATCATTTCCGGTTCAAGGGCTTCAATTGTTTTAAAGAGTTTTTCTTTCAATGCGGCTACCTCCATTTTGTTCATATAATAAGTCAACACAAAGCGTTTTAATAAATTAGACAAGCTAATTTATTAAAACGCTTTGTATTTTACTCTATTATCAGCAAAATGAATATAGTAAGAGAAGTTCGTGATAGTTAGTCCAGTAAGTCAATACATTTTATCAGGTAGTCACCGCCGGACCACACCGTCAATATCATTGCCACCCACATTACCGCCATTCCGTATGGCAGATTGAAGATAAGCAAGATAATGCCAATGATTTGGCTGACTGTTTTTAGTTTTCCGCCTTTTGACGCAGCGATTACAATCCCCTCTGAGGCGGCAATCATGCGCAGCCCCGTGACGATAAACTCCCTGGCAATGATTATTACCACCATCCAGGCAGGAACTCTTTGTAGGTCTACCAAGGCAACAAGAACGGCTACCACCATGATTTTGTCCGCTAAAGGATCGATAAATTTACCAAGGTTGGTAACGATGCCCCTTTTGCGCGCAATGTATCCATCAGCAGCGTCAGTGATGGACGCTACGATAAAGACAAATCCTGCAAGCAGGTCTCCCACATTTGCTCCTGCTATTGAGCCAAATTCAGAGCGCGATGTTAAGAATACCATTACAACAGGAACTAGAAATACTCTGGATATGCTGAGCATATTAGGCAGATTCAACGCGGACATCTGTTTTTCTCCTCCAATGGGTCTTAAATCATTTACCGGCAGGCTGCCAAGTTTTAGAAAGTTTATCTCAGATAAAGACTTTTTAAAATAGTATTAACCGCAAATTCACAAAATCTACGTTTTATTTTCGGAATCTGACGATGGTTACGCCGTAGCCGCCCTCTCCCGGACCACCCAAATTATGTTCAAGGATATATGGTATGCGCTTGCACAATTCTTGGACCTCGCGGCGCAGAATACCCTCTCCGCGTCCGTGGATTACAGAGACAGAATCGTAGCCGGCTCTGTATGCCTGATCAAGGTATTGCTCAACCATGGGCATAGCTTCGTCAATGGTCATCCCCCTAACCATTATTGAACTGGGGACACCTACAGGACGGGATATTTTTATTTGTACCGAAGGCAGAACCGCTTCTTTGCCTGCCTCTTTGCCGGTAACCAGTGACAGTTTTGTCAGCGGAACTTCAAACTCGACCGCACCGGCCTGAACTCTGGCCTTTTTGCCTTTAACTTCAATAACGGTGGCTGAGCCTTTAGTGCCGATGATGCGCACTGTGTCGCCTTCTTTGAGTTTGCCGTCAGCCGCCGCAACGGATTGCTGCGCGATTTTTTTGTCTTCGCGGTTTATGACAGCTTTTTCTATTTTTTGGAAGTGGCTGCGTTTCTTTTCCAGCTCACGACGAGCAGAGGATTCCGCATCTGCTGCTTCCATATTTTTGATGAGAGCCCTTGCAGAATCTTCAGCGTTACGCACTATACTGAGTGCCTTTTTGTCCGCATTGGCGATAAGTGTCTCTCTTTTTTCTTCAATGGCCTTGATTTTGGACTCGTAGTCTTTTTTGAGCGATTCCAGTTTTTTGCGCGATTTTTCTACCTCCGTACTCTCTTTTTCCAAGGCAGACTTTTTGTCGTGCAGTTCCCCTATGAGGTCTTCCATGGAGACTTCTTTGCCGTTCATAGCTTGTTCCGCCCTTTTTATCACATCTGCAGGCATTCCAAGTTTCCCGGCAATCAAAAGAGCATTACTGCGTCCCGGTATACCGGTAAGTATTTTGTAGGTAGGCGAAAGAGTGGCGGTATTAAATTCCACGCTGGCAGTTTCAATCGCTTCTGCAGCCAGAGCAAAGCGTTTTATGGGGTTATGGTGCGTAGTGGCAAGCACAAGCGCGCGTTTTTCGCACAGCCAATCAAGCAGGGCTATCCCCAAAGCCGCACCTTCGTCAGGGTCAGTTCCGGCACCCAACTCATCTAGCATTACCACTGAATTTGCGGTAACCTTTGAAAGTATTTCCGTAGTGTGTTTTACGTGTGCGCTAAAGGTGGATAGGCTCTGTTCTATGCTCTGTTCGTCTCCGATGTCAGCAAACAATTCGGATATTTCACCAATGACTGAGCCTTCCGCCGCCGGAATAGGAAATCCCATCCAAGCAACGGCAACGCAAACTCCGGCAGTTTTTAGAGCTACAGTTTTGCCGCCTGTGTTGGGGCCTGTTATCACTAAGATGCGGAATTTATCGCCGCAACTGATTTCTATCGGCACCGCCTTGTCACCAAGCAACGGGTGTTTCGCACCTTTGAAGTCAAAGAGCGCTTTATTGGATATTCGCGGCAGCTTCCATCTGTCTATGCGCATTTTTTCCGAAAGCGCATAGAAGAGGTCAAGCGTCCCCAAAATATTTTCTGCATCAAGGATACCTTTTTCTCTTTTCAGCATTTTCGCCGTAAGAGCGCGCAGTATGCGCTGCTCCTCGTGAAGTTCTATGCTGCGGCTGGAAGTGAAGTCGTTGTTGAGCCGCAGAAGAGAGTTAGGTTCCATATAGACGCTGTTTCCTGAACCAGAACGGTCAACGACGATTCCGGGAAAGAGGCTCAGCGCGTCCTGTCTCACAAGAAAGGCGTGACGTCCGTTTCGGAGCGTCAACACGCGTTCCTGCAGCATTGAAGATATCGCCGGGTCATTAAGTATCGCATGCCCTTTTCTGCGGATAGTCTCCCGCAGATCTCGTATGACAGTGCGTATTTCTTTAAGTTTTTCTGAGGCGTTGTCATAGATGCGTCCGTCATCATCTATCACAGAGAGAGCCGCTATTTCTTCTGAGAAGTCTCTGATGTCTTTTGTCAACAGAGAAAACTGCGGGTACTGTTCCCGCTCTGATGCCAGGGTTTCTTTAAGTTTCATCGCCAAAGTGAGCAAGAAACGGAATTTCAGCAGTTCCTCTCCTGTGAGCATTCCCGCTTCTTCCGCCTCTGCCATGAATAGCGCAACAGAGGCAAGCCCGTTATGCCAAGGGAGCTCGCCTTTTTTTTCGCGATAATCTTCTATTGCCGAAAAGAGCTCTTGCCTGAGTCTGAGTTCACTCAGGCTCGATGCTGTTTTTGTCGCTTCGGCGACAATAACGCCCAGTTCGCTGCGGCAATGTTTGGTTATCAGTGAAAGTATTTTTTTAATTTCCAGACTTTTGTAGGCGTTTGTCTCTATGTACATACAGTTTTATCCTCTTGGACTTTCTGAACCGGTTCTGTAGGGGCGCAGAATCTGCTCCAGGGTACCGCTCGGAAGCCCTGATACTTCCGGAAGAATCTCGTAGCTGATAAGCATTTTTCGCACATCTGGCCACTGTCTTCCGGCATAGCGCAACAAGTCGCTGTTAGTCATCCAGGTCGGGTTGACGACCGGTGCCAAAAGCAGACCCGCAACCAAGAAGACATAGATAATCACAGTGGTTTTGAGCAGCCCGGAAAGTAATCCCAAGAGTTTATCGACCCCTCCGAGACTCACTGCCGAAAGCAGTCCCTTTGTCATCTGCCTTAAAACAGCGACAACAATAGACATTACCAGCCACACAGAGATGATAGCGAGTATCTGAGCCACAGAGCGATTCAGTCCGGCCGATGAGGCAACTGTTTCCGCAATGCGTCCAGAAAATTTAAACGACACATAGAAAGAGCAGAAAAAGCCGCAGAGGGTGAGAACTTCTCCCACAAAACCTCTGAAACAGCCGCGAACCACAAAATAGCACCCAAGTATCACAAAAAAAATATCCAATACGTGCCAACCGGCAAAATCCATAGTTACTCCTTATTGACGCTGATTTTTCCCGAGAGATCTTTTATCCTGCAGCCAAATTCATCCAGTTTCAGAGAAAGAGATATAAGGGCAAGAAAGAGTCTCTCATCTTGGCTGAGATTGCCCGGGAACGCAGCCACAAGCTCCTGTATGCAGGAAACGACACGATAAAACTGTTCTTCCTCTATAGGCGTATTCAAAGTGTATTTTTGACGCCCCACAAAGAAAGAATATTTACCTTCATCGAGCTTTAGTATTTCAGGCTTTTCTCCCATATTGATAATCTCCGCCATCTTATTATTTTATTAAGCAGTTTAAGGCTAGCCTTTATTTTCTTCCGCACCGATTAGCTGGACGCGGCCAAGCAACATTTGTAGACGGTTGGAGATCTCAGCTTTTTCGCCTTCGCATTCCTGTTTTCTTTTTTCGGCGTCTTCCTGGAGCTGAAGAATTTCCAAGTCTCTGTCATCTACTATGCCCTTAAGTTCTTCAATGTCTCTTTTAAACTGTTCTTTTTCAAGCTTAAGCTCCGAGACAAGGGTCTCCAACGTTGAGAGCGCATTTTCAATCTGGTCAAATTGCTGGTTCATTAGGACACCTCCGTATAATTTATCCGCAAACGGGCTTACGTAAGCTTCGGCGGTAGTTTGATTATACAGCCTCCCTTCAAATTTTTCTCTTAGTATGGAGGGAGGCAAAGTAATAATTAGTAATTTTTACACGACAAAATCAGTTAAGTTATGCACCTCTTACGTCTCCGCCAAATTTCTTTCCGAGTTTTTTAACCATCTGCTTGGTAATTGTTTCAATTTTTTCTGAAGTTAATGTACCTTCGTCGGAACCGATCCAAGTGCGGAAGGTGACAGATTTCCGTCCTTCGCCTACCTGAGCGCCCCTATATTCATCAATAAAGCGGACATCTTTGACAAGTTCCACTTTTGAGGCGACAGCAAATATTTCCGCCCAAGTAACCTTCTCATCAAAAGCCACAGAGAGATCAAAGTCTACAAGCGGGTAAGCCGGAAGATGTGTAAAGGTGTTCTGTCTTGAGGCGAGTGGGGTCAGCTTTTCAACATCCAGTTCAAATAGCACTGCTAGATTGCGTTTAATGCCGGCATCGCGAGCGGCTTTCAAAGATACCAGCCCCATATCACCGATCACCTCGCCGCGGGCGGTAATATTGATCCAAAGCTTATCTTCCGCCCAAATAGGCTTTTTTAACTGCGCGAACGCAAGAGCTTCCATCTGCACGCCTCTGTGCATATATTCCACAACACCTCTGGCTTCACGGAAAAGCAAGCGGGCGTCTTCACCAACAAAGGCCGCACCGAGATGGCGTGATATCGAAGGCAGCAGCTCATCTGTGCCGCTGATGGACTGATAGTCTCTGTCAAAAAAGACTTGAGTAAGTTCAAAGAGACGGAAGGCGTCATAGTAACGGAGGTTGGTAAATACCGCTTTCAGAAGCCCCGGTACTAGCGTTGAGCGCAGGTGACTTTCGTCAGGAGCCGGCGGGGTGCTGAGAGCAAGCATCTCTGATGTATCCGCTCCAGAAGCAGCAATATATTCGTCCTCTACCCATGGATAAGTGAAAATTTCCTGCATATTGCAGCGGAAAGCTAGATATTCGCGTATAGCGCGTTCCATATCCGGCTTGCGCTGGTTAATCGCTTTTTCAAGTTTTACCGTAGGAGCGTAGAATTCAAAGTTCTCATAGCCCATCAGCCTGGCGATTTCTTCAAGAATATCGTCTGGCAGAGAAATATCTCCGGTTGAACGCCACGATGGAGCAATAGCCGTTATTTTATCTTCATTGACAGCCACCTTAAAACCGAGACGTCCGAGTGTGGCACGCACATCTTCTTCACTTAGAGTGCGTCCAAGCCTCTTACGGAGGAAATCAAGGGAGACTGAGACTTCTGAGTTCGCCAGTGGTACCGGGTAGTTGTCAACATATCCGGAGACAACCGCCTCGGGAAATTCTGCTTTGAACATTTGCACAGCAATGGCTACCGCCTCGTCAACTCGCTGCGGATCAATACCCTTTTCAAAGCGTGAAGATGCTTCCGTTCGCAGGTCAAAGCGCTGAGCCGTGCGACGCACGCTCAACGGGTGAAAATTGGCGACTTCAAGTATAAGATCGGTAGTCTCAGGAAGGATGGAGTCAAGCTTGCCGCCCATTATTCCCGCTAGTGCCACAGGGCTCTTCTCGTCGGCAATTACCAAATCCTCTTTTGTCAGATCGAGGAGCGCGCCATCAAGAAGTTCCAGTCTTTCTCCCTCTATCGCGGTTCTCACATGAATGACACCGCTGATATGAGTCCTGTCAAATCCATGGGTCGGCTGTCCTGTAGCAAGCATCACATAGTTTGTAATGTCGACAGGAAGGCTGATCGGTCTCACACCTACACGCCAGAGAAGGCTCTGTATCGCAAAAGGGGAAGGCACTGTTCTGACGCCCTTGATGACAAGTCCGGCGTATCGGGAGCAGCGTTCCGGACAGTCAATGGATACGGCAAGCCCGTCAGATTCTTCGGGAAGCACAACGGCTTCAATCGGTTTAAGAGCGCATCCATATATTGCAGCAAGCTCTCTTGCCATTCCATAATGCCCCCAAAGGTCAGGGCGGTTAGTCATGGACTTATTGTCTATCTCCAAGATCACGTCATCTAGTCCGAGAGCTTCTGCCAAAGGCGCGCCGGGATCCGCGTTAAATGCTGTCAAGTCAACGATTTCCGCATGCTGAGCAGCTGGAAAAAGGTCACTAAGGCCTATTTCGTCTGAGGCGCAAATCATACCGTAGCTCATTACACCGCGTAGCTTGGCGGGCTTAATCTCTACAGGCTCTCCCTCGCCATGCCAACGCACCCAAGCACCTGGTTTTGCCACAACCACTTTCTGATTGGCTGCGAGATTGATGCCTCCGCAGACGATCGTACTTGGTGCCATATCGCCGACATCAACGGTGCATATTCTCAATTTATCCGCATCCGGGTGCGGCTCAACGGTAAGGATTCGGCCGATTACCAGTCCGCCAAGACTCTCCGCAAGGTCTACAGCGTCTTCGACCTCAACAGTGCACATCGTAAGGTCGTATGAAAGCTTGGACATCGAAATGTCGGGAAGATCAACATATTTTTTTATCCAATTCAATGAAAGTTTCATGTCATCTGTCTCCTATTTGAACTGATTAAGAAAGCGAAGGTCCGCGCTGTGGAAGAGGCGCACATCGTCAACTCCGTAGCGCATCATAACAAGACGGTCAAGCCCGATGTTGATGTAGAAACCTGACCACACCGCTGGATCAAGCCCTGCCGCCTTAAGCACATTAGGATGAGGCGTGCCCCCTGGCATAACCTCAATCCAACCCACATGCTTGCAGACTTTACAGCCCTCACCGCCGCATACAAGACAGCGCATGTCGATTTCAAAACCAGGTTCGACAAAGGGAAAGAATCCGACCCTCATCCGAACTTCGACATCACGGCCGAAAACTTTATCCAGAATTGTTTTTACCAACACTTTACCAGAGGCGAAGGAAAAATCTTTGTCTACGATAAGAGCTTCATATTGAAAAAAAGCGCGCTCATGACGCGCATCCGTGGTTTCATTGCGGTAAACACGTCCCGGATAGACAAACCGAGCAGGCGCACCGTGTTCGCGCAAGTAACGGACACTGGCTCCGGTAAGGTGTGGGCGCAGGCAGAGGCGTTTTGCGCCGCGCTCTTCGTCGTGGTCTTTGAGCCAATAGGTATCCATGCTTTCGCGCGCGGGATGCTCAGGAGCAAAGTTTAAATTGTCGAAGGCAAAAAGCTCGCTAGTGATCTCAGGCTCGGTAAAAACCTCGAAACCAAGAGAGCGGAAGGCATCGTTAAGATCGTAGCACATCTGCGTAATCGGATGAAGCCCTCCCTGAAATGGAACTACTCCAGGCAGAGTGATATCTGCCTCGCCTTTGACGGAAGAAGCTGAGTTGAGAAGAGTTTCGCCTCTTTTATCAATAGCTTCGGAAAGAATTTGCTTTACATCATTGGCAGCCTGTCCCAGAACTTTCCTCAGCTCCGGCGAAGCCTGACCTACACTTTTAAGAATTTCCGTAACTTCGCCTTTCCGCCCGAGAAGATTCGAGCGCACAAGCTGAAGTTCATCGGGTATGGAGGTTTTTTCAATTTTTTCCATGCCGGACTTTCTCAGCTGCTCCAGCTTCTCCAGCAATCCGGACTCGGCTATGGCAGCAGCCCCTGATTTTCTGAGTTCATTAAGTTCTTCCAACACTTAACCATTCCTCCAATATCTGTCCCGGACTCAGTTGTCTTCGGACAATATCAATTCATTTAAACCATCAATATCGGATGAGTTTTTCGTAATCAGCTTGTCTACATCTTTCATATGGCCGAGAACCCAGAGCTTGTCCTCTTTCTCAAAGAGCCTGGATGCAGACGGGGCGGACTGAGTGCCGTCAGATTCAAACAGCATCACAATCACATTATAGCGCTGCGAAAAACGCAGCTCGGCCATGCTCATACCCACCATCTCAGGCAAAGGAGATATTTTGCCTAAGACAAAATCTCCGCCGTCTATTCTGTTAAAGTTGGCATACCAAGGGTAGACAAGATTCTCTGCTGTTCTGCGCCCCATGTCCAGCTCCGGTGCCACAATCTTATGAACCCCCACACGCCGCAGAACTTTTGCGTGGAGCGGATTAGACGCTCTGGCTATTACAAAAGGAACTCCCAAATCTACCAGTATCGAAGCACAAAGGATACTTTTTTCAATCGCTTCACCGATAGTGACGACAGCAACGTCCACTTCTTTTGCTCCCACTTTTACCAAGGAAGCTTCATCGGCAACGTCCACTTGAGCTGCCACGTCAATTTTATCCGCCATCTCTACAACAGGCGCTGAGAGGCTGTCTACGCCAATAACAGTCTGTCCCAGATCTGAAAGTTTCTCGCAAAGAGATGTTCCAAAGCGACCCAGACCAACAATAAGAAAAGTTTTTTTGCTCACAGTCATTTTCTATTCCTCCGAAGTTTGTTCTTTATCTGTTATATCGGTATATGAGTTTCAGGATACTTTACCTGCGGTCCCTTCTCGGAAGAAAGGATCGAAGCAAAAAACGAAAGTATACCCACTCTGCCCCAAAACATAAGAGCAATCAGTACGAATTTGCCCGGGATAGAAAAATCTTCGGTGATTCCGACTGTTAAACCCACAGTACCTATTGCCGATGCAGTCTCAAATATTATAGCGCTGAACGGCATATCTTCGAGAAAAGTGAGCAGCACCGCAGCGTAAAAAAATGTCAGCACATATACGACAGTCAGAGCCAAGGCACGCCTTTCCGACGCAGAAGCGATCTTTCGGTGCATAAAGGTAGATTCTTCTCTGCCGTGCAGTTCATTCCATACAGAAATAGCAAGAACCGCAATGGTAGTTGTCTTAATCCCGCCGCCTGTGGAAGCCGGAGACGCGCCGATAACCATAAGAAAAATCATAATCACCTGTCCTAGAGAAGAGAAACTCCCCGGAGCTACAGTATCAAAACCGGCTGTTCTAGTGGTAATGCTGGCAAAAAGAGCATTCCATATCTTCGCCCAAACAGGCATACCGCGAAAAGCATCATTCCAGTCAGAAATAAGAATCATGCCCGTTCCGAGAATTATTAAAGAGGCGGTAATGGAAATCACAAGCTGCGCATAGTGGGAAAGCCTCTTCCCCTTAGTAATGTTGCTCCAGCATTCAGCAAACACGGGGAAACCCAAGCCTCCCAAAACGATCAACGTCATGATTACAGCCGGCACTATTATCGAATGCGCGAATGGCTGCAGCCCGTTTACAATCGGAGAAAATCCGGCGTTGCAAAACGCGCTTACGGAGTGAAAGATCGCATAATAGACGGAAGTTGACAAACTCTCTCCATGCAGCACAAACCCGGCGAAGAGCAAAAGAGCTCCGGCAGACTCAAAGAAAAGTGTATATTTGATAACTGTCATCATTAGTTTCACCGCACCTTGAAGTCCTTCTACGCCCAGCCCCCCAAGGAAGAAAATACGGCTCTTAATACCGATACGTTTGCCAATGGCCAAAGTCATCAGCATCATACCAGTCATAAATCCCAGACCTCCTATTTGAATAAGCATCAAAAGAATAATCTGAGAGACCCGCCCCATCTCTGTAGCCACAGATACAGTAGACAACCCGGTAACACAGACAGCCGAGGTTGAAAGAAACATCGAGTCTGTGACAGAAAGAGGCATACCATAGATGAAATTATTAGAAAACCATAAGAGAAGGGCTCCCACCAGTATAACCAGCAGGAACCCTGTAACAATGACTTTCTCTACTTTATGAGATGTATGAACCTGCAATTTATTCCCTCTTAGAGGGCTGCCTTTGCCTTCTCAACAAGCTGTGCAAACGCTGCCATGTCGTTTACGGCCAGATCAGCTAGCATTTTGCGGTTTATTGTGATATTCGCTCTCTTAAGACCGTTGATGAGCGCACTGTACGCAATGCCATTTGCGCGAGCAGCGGCGTTAATACGGACGATCCAAAGTTTGCGGAAATCACGTTTTTTAAGCTTGCGGCCTGCAAAAGCACTGGTAAGAGCGTGCAGATAGGCTTCACGTGCACGACGGTAGACATTTTTCTTACGTCCCCAGAATCCCTTTGTAATGCTGTATAGTTTTTTTAGTTTATTACGACTTGCACTAGATCCTTTTACTCGCATTTTAAGTCACTCCTCAGAATAATTTCGTCTTCAAGCCCAGGCTTATGCGTAGGGCAGAACCTTCTTGATATGAGCCTCTACACCGGCCGGAAGAATACCCTTCTTACGGAGAGTACGGAGACGTTTGGAATTCTTCGACGAAAGAAGATGTCCGCGTCCGCTCTTCTTAAAGCTGACTTTTCCTGTGCCTGTAAGCTTGAAACGTTTCTTTGTGGCGGAGTGTGTTTTCATCTTGGGCATTGCTTGTTCCTCCTCTTGTTCTGCTCCCTTTTTAAGGGAAAAGATGTCTCTTTAATTATTCCGCTTCGCCATTAGGCTCAGCTGTTTTCTGAATTAAATCCGCTCCCTGCTCAGAAAGGGCCTCTTTCTTGGGCTTCGCATTAGGTGCGGAGGCGCCGTCCTGCGCCGGTTTAGCTTTCTTGGGAGCCTCAACAACCGCAGGTGCGATCATTATTCTCATATATGAACCTTCCATGCGCGGTTCCATTTCAACCTTACCAAAGTCAGAGATAGCATCTACAACCTTAAAAAGGACCTCTCTGCCTCTGTCAAGAAACGCCATTTCGCGTCCCCTGAAGAAGATTGACACTTTCACTCTGTGACCGGACTGAAGGAATGTCTTTATCGCTTTGACTTTAAAGTCATAATCATGCTGGTCAATTTTAGGACGCATCTTAATCTCTTTGACAGCCTGATTTTTCTGCTTCTTGCGGGCATCTTTGTCTCTTTTCTGCTGCTGGAAACGGAACTTGCCGTAGTCCATAATACGGCACACGGGCGGGGTCGCCTGCGGTGCCACCTCAACAAGATCCAACTGCGCCGCTTCTGCCATTGCGATTGCTTCCTTTGTGTTTACAACACCGCGTTTGGCATTTTCCTCATCAATGAGAAGAACCTCTTCTGCCTTAATATCATAATTTACGCGCGGTTCTTCTTCTTTAGTATTTGCTATGGCCTTACACCTCCTGATATTTCTATCACAAAAATAAATTGGGCTCAGTGCGAAATGCACCAAGCCCAAGAAAATTTCCTTCTGGGGTCGACCTGACAACTTCTTTGTCGGCAGGTGAGAGGCGCATCCTCTGCTTATGAAACCCGTTGATATTTATCAACTGATGAATATTACCACGCTAACTGAAATAATGCAAGGATTAATTTTTAACCAACTAAAGTTTAGCGCACTGCTCCCATCCGGCGGGCGCTGCTTTTGCTGCAGGTCAAAAGATTCAGAAGGCAGCTTACTCATTGCTGGTGACAAATTCGTTACCCTTCGTACTTAAACTCACTTACTCCCTCTTCTTTACTGAGGATTCTATACGCTCCGTAGGCTAATGATTCCATTTCGTTCTCGCCGGGATACAGTTTTACAGGGGCAATAAAATCAATTCTCCGAATGATATCATCTGTGAGCATCTTTGAATAGGCAAGTCCGCCTGTTAGAATCACCGCGTCAGCCTTTCCGCAGACGGAGACCGACAGTGCGGCAATGTACTTAGCAATTTGCAAAGCCATCGCGCCATATACAAGTCTGGCCTTATCATCACCATCGGCTATCATACGCTCGACAACTCTCGCATCGCTAGTACCCAAATAACCAAACAGGCCGCTGTCACCGCGCATCACACGCAGTTTATCACGCATATCGGTCTTATTTTTTCGCACCAAAAACTTAACTAGCTGAATCACCTGCTGTCCGCCCGCGCGTTCAGGAGAAAAAGGTCCCTCGTCGTCACCGACAACATCAGTAACAAGACCTTTGTTGTGCAGGCTCATTGAAATACCGCCGCCCAGGTGCGCGACGATAAAGGTACAGTCCTTATAAAGACGTCCGATGTCCTTCGCCGCCCTGTGCGCAGTGGCTCTCATATTAAGACAGTGCGTAACGGAAACCCTAGGCATGTCAGGAATACCGCTGATGCGGGAGAGTGGTTCTAACTCGTCTGTGGATATTCCGTCATAAATATAGGCGTGCGTAATAGAATATTTTGCACGCAGCTCATAGGCAATGCAAGCCGCCACGTTTGAAGCATGTTCTTCTTGGCATACATTGAGCAAATAGTCTACCATTTCCTGATTTATCTCATATCCTCCGGCATGCAGCGGGGGAAGAATACCGCCGCGCGCCACGATGGCGTCAAAATTGCCATATTTTTCAATCGCCTCTTTGGTGAAGTTGTCAGCAAGATCCTGCCTCATGGGGAGCTGGTCTGACATATAGGGATATTTTTCCAAAAAAGCCTTCGTGTGTTCAAACTCTTTTCCGCATACACATTCTTTGTCAATATACACAGCCATTTTTGTTGAGGTTGAGCCGGTGTTGAGTACCAGTATTTTGTATGACATTTTATCAGCCTCCTGTAAATGGTCAGATTTTTCTGCCTTATTTATTTTAGCATGCGTTTTTAATGTTTAAAATAACTTTATGCTGATTTAGGCACAAAGCAAAACAAAAAGTACCTGCGTATCTTAAATACACAGGTACTTTCTTAAGCGGCTAATATCGCCCTACGGCAAAAAACAAAACTGTGCCAGGCAAACTAAAGCGGGTTGAACTCGTTTTTAAGATGTTCCATGAAACCATCAAAGGTCATCGAACCAAGGTCTCCCTTTGAACGGTCACGCACAGCAACGGTGTGTTCTTCCGCTTCCTTGGCTCCGATAACAAGCATGAATGGAACCTTCTGCATCTGAGCATCACGAATCTTCTTGCCTAGTTTTTCATCGCGGACATCAACTTCTGTACGAATACCAAGCTCCAGAAGTTTTTTCTGCACTTCTGCTGAGTAGTCCGCAAACGCAGAACTAACCTGAAGAAGTTTCACCTGCACCGGAGCCAGCCAATAGGGGAACGCTCCGGCATAGTTCTCAATCAGAATACCCATAAATCTTTCCAAGCTTCCCAGGACGGTTCTATGCAGCATGACAGGGCGATGTTCCGCTCCGTCATTGCCAACATAGGTCATATCAAACTTTTCAGGCATCTGGAAGTCCAACTGAATGGTACCGCACTGCCATGTGCGTCCGATGCAGTCCTCAAGGTGGAAGTCTATCTTCGGACCATAAAACGCACCGTCTCCGGGATTGAGCTTGTACACAGTTCCAGTCTCTTCCAAAGCTTCCTGAAGCTGGTGCTCTGCCAGCGTCCAAAGCTCAGGATCCCCCATCGAATCTTCTGGACGGGTTGAGAGCTCAACATGATATTTAAAGCCAAAAACATCCTGATAGACATAGCGGTCAAGCTCCATAATCGCCTTTATTTCATTTTTAATCTGTTCCGGCGTGCAATAGATATGAGCATCGTCCTGAGTAAAGGCGCGAACGCGCATCAATCCGTGCAAAGCACCTGAACGCTCATGGCGGTGGACAAAACCTAATTCCGCCATGCGCAAAGGAAGCTCGCGATAGCTGCGAATGTCATTTTTGTACACCAAAATACCACCGGGGCAGTTCATCGGCTTGATTGCGAACGGCGCTTCATCTATCTCGGTAAAGTACATATTTTCTTTGTAATGATCCCAATGTCCCGACTGAAGCCAAAGAGAACGGTCAAGAATCATCGGCGTCTTTATCTCCACATAACCGCGCTTGGTGTGCTCTTTACGCCAGAAAGAGATCAAATTATTCATGATAACCATACCCTTCGGGTGGAAGAAGGGGAATCCAGGTCCTTCGGGGTGGATACTAAAGAGATCCAGTTCCTTCCCGAGCTTACGATGGTCACGCGCCTTCGCCTCTTCTAAACGGCGCAGATACTCCTTAAGTTCGTCTTCCGAGCCAAAGGCAGTACCATAGATACGCGTCAGCATCTCATTCTTTTCGTCACCATGCCAGTAGGCTCCGGCAAGAGAGAGAAGTTTAAAAAATTTACAGCAGCCTGTATGAGGAACGTGAGGGCCGCGGCAGAAATCAACAAAGTCTCCCTCTTTATAAATGGAAAGGATAGCTCCTTCGAGATTTTCAATCATCTCCACCTTCAGATCCTCACCGCGTTCAGAGAAAAATTTTACCGCCGAGTTCATGGCCAGCTCTTCGCGAACCAGAGGAACTTTCTCTTGAGAGATCTTTCTCATCTCCGCCTCTATCTTCGGCAGATCATCATCTGATATTGGCTTGGGGAATCTTATGTCATAGTAGAATCCATCTTTTATCGATGGACCGATGCCAAATTTTGCCTCTGGGTAGAGCCTAAGAATGGCATGAGCCATCAAGTGCGCCGTTGAATGGCGCAGCAACGCCAATCCCTCTTCA
>CAZFWP010000019.1:0-21666 GCA_964522805.1 uncultured Synergistaceae bacterium
AGCAGGGGAAAACGACCTGCTGCGTGACTTAACCTCCCTTGGCTTTACTGTGGTATCCATAAAAGAGGAGAGTATCAGATCGTTCTCTTTCTATAGCGGCGGTAAGGCACGAATGCTGAAATTGGAAGAACAGCATCTTTTCTGCACCACACTTTGCTCATTTATGAGAAGCGGACTCTCGCTCACTGAAGTGCTCAAACTGCTCCAAAAACAAACGCGTGATAAATCTCTCAAGCCCGTCTTTACCCAACTGAGGGAATCGGTGGAGGGCGGACGCTCTTTGGCCTCCTCCATGCAGACACTGGGCGTTTTTCGCCCCAGTCTGGTGGGCATGGTTGAGTCTGGGGAAAAATCGGCCTCTCTTTCTGATATTTTGGAAAAAGCTGCGGAACTGACACATAATGAAATTCAACTGCGGCGCAAAATTCAGTTTTTGCTGACATACCCCATTTTGATGCTGATTGTCGGGCTTGGTGTTGTGGTCTTTCTGCTCAGCTTTGTCGTTCCCCGCCTTACAGAACTGGTAATAGAATCTGGGGCTGAGCTGCCCTTTGTTACCAAAATGCTCATATTTATCTCTGGCGTTGTAAAAATCGGTTTTCTGCCGTTCATATCCGCAATACTGCTCTTCATATTCTGGTGCCGCCGCAACAACAAAAAGATTGAACTGCCGTTGTTTAAAGATGTCCGCGATAATATCGCTTTCGCCATGATCTTCTCACAGACAGGAACTCTAATAAAGGCCGGAATACCTTTGGTGCAGGCACTTAAGCTCACAGCCCCCCTTGACCCGGTTGCGGGACGCCTGATTGTGGTGGCAGAACATATACGCCAGGGTTACCGTTTCTCGCAGGGCTTGGAAAAAGAGGGTTCCTTTCCTGAAGAGATTGTTACCGTAGTACGAGTAGGAGAAAGCGGCGGCAGTCTTCCCGACTCGCTCAACCGCCTTGGAACCAATTGCTGGGACTACGCCCAGTCATCTATGCAGCGATGGGCTACACTTGCAGAGCCAATGATTATACTGGTGATGGGGTTTCTTGTAGGTTTTGTGGTCATCGCCGTACTTTTGCCGATATTCGACCTCTCTACACTAGCTACAAGGTAACATGCATTACATAAATTCAAGCAACCTTATAGAGAACGGCTTATTATGCCATATCACATTTTCTGATATGGCATAATTCGTTTTTTTGCCTAATAAAATATGCTCTTGTTATCAATTAACCAGCATGTTAAACTAGCTAAAGAGCAAAAACTAAATATGGGGGTCTGGTACATGGAACTTCAGCGTTTCAATGGCAGAATTGAAGAAGCAGATTTTCTGAACTTTTTAATGGTAGACATCGCCCGAAACATTCGCAGTGTCTCACTTCCTCAAGCTTATGTAACAGAGAAGGTCCTCAAGGAAGGCATCGGATTTGATGCGTCTAACTATGGCTATGCTAAGGTTAACAACTCAGACATGGTAGCTATCCCTGATATGTCTACTGCTTTTTACGAGATCAGGGGTGAATACAAAATGCTGAACGTTTTATGTGATGTTGTCTCCACAGAACGTGAAACATTTGACCAATATCCCAGAAATGTAATCAGAAACACGCAGAAATTTCTCCGTGACCGTGGTATCGCCGACACAGCGAAGGTACTTGTGGAGTTGGAGTACTATGCCTTTGAAGACGTTGAATATTCAAGCGCACCGGACCACGCAGGCTACAGAGTTGTTTCAAGCGAAGGTTTCGGCGGGGGCTATGAAAAAGCGCCTAGAGTTGACCCGCACAAAGCATACCACCGTATGCCTCCGGAAGATAAGTACATGGATTTCCGCAATGAAACTGTACACTTGATGGAAATTCTTGATATCCCAGTAAAATATCACCATCATGAAGTTGCTATTTCACAGCTTGAGATAGAGCTTGACTTTATGGATATTGCCAAGGCCGGAGACCAAGTATCACTTGCCAAATGGATAGTTAAGCAGGTCGCGGATGAAATGGGGCTGTGCGTCACCTTTATGCCCAAGCCACTCTACAAAATGCCCGGAAACGGCATGCATGTCCACCAGTTCCTGGAAAAAGACAATGCCTCTATATTCCCCGGCACGGAACTTTTCAACCTCTCAAAAGAGGGACTGAGCTACACGGCAGGAATGCTTAGTCACAGTCTCACAGGCAGCCTTCTTGCTTTCGGCTGTCCCAGCACAAACAGTTTCCGACGTTTGGTGCACGGCTATGAAGCTCCTGTCAGTGCAACCTTCGCCAAGGGTTCTCGCGCAGCAGCCGTAAGAATTCCCGGATATGTAAAAAAAGAAGAAACTCGAGTCGAATACCGCACGGGTGATGCCTCTGCCAATACCTATTTCTTCCTTTCGGCAATGGTTCTTGCCGGAGCGGACGGAATCATTAAAAACATGGATCCTGTGGCTTTGGGTTATCAAAGCCAGGACGCTAAAGCAGAACTGACCTTCCCGCTGAACCTTAACTTGGTCTTGGACGGGCTTGAAAAAGACCACGAATACCTTGATTGTGTATTCCCGCCCAAACTTATTGAGCTGTGGATCAAAGCAAAGAGAGCGGAAGCGGAATATGTCTACAATGCGCCTACAGCGCAGGAATACGAACTTTACTTTTAGGTAGCCGCTGCTTGTATGCACCGCACGCTTCACAGGCAGGCGGCGGCTGTTGCTTTGACGTGATATGTGTCTGCGTACAAGCAATTGTCTGCATGCACGTGATCGGCACATCTAGTCATTGGACGGTACGTTGGTTATTATTAGGGGCTTGACGCTTATGTTTCTTATATTAAAAAAGCTCCAGCGGCAAAGAGCATAAAATAAAGAGGGCTTCGTCATCAGACGAAGCCCTCTTTTGTAATAGAGTTTTTAACTACTTTTTGGGTTCAGCGTCGTTGTTGCCGAAGCCTACTTCTTTAAGCCACTCTGTCGGGTAGCCTACAGTGTTGGCCTTGCCGCTGTCTTCGACCACATAGCCGTCAGCGTACTTGCCGACTAGATGCCATGCGAGATCCCACCACTCCTTGTGAACCTTGTTGACATTATTATTGACATAGGATGTGATGAGGTTTGAAGCGTCTGCAGTCTTCTTGGCTTTATACATCTGCATGAAAGCCTTGTCGGTTGCAGGAAGTGTCTTAAAGAATCCGTTCTCAAGTTCGGCCTGCTTGGCGCGGATATCCTTAACCATGTAGGAATGCTTAAGGTCTGCCCAGTTTGCTGCGAAGTTGAAAGCCCAGAAGGTGGAATCCTTGTTGAACTTGGCGCGGTCATAGATTGCCATTGATTTTGGCAATGATTTTGTGCCGGCGTAGATAGGCATGTAGACAGATGTGTGGGGCTGGTCGAAACCAAACCAAGTTACTGCGGCAATTTCTTCGGGCATGTTTGATCTCACCTGTGAAACGATGCTGTATGAGCAGCGGAAGAGTGAGATTGGACGATCCCAGTCATTAGCCTTGCGGTTCTCGGGCTTCTGCTCTCTGCCTGTCGGATAGCGTGAAGGTGTGCCGAACGGACCTGCAGCAATTCCCTTTGTCAGGTCGAAACGTGTATCTTCAAGGTAGTCGCGGTTTACGCGCATAAGATCCTGTACTGTGAGAGGCTTATCAGGTTTCTGGAAGAGGGGATACTGCTCCTTGGCGTTGGGGTCGAGCTTCACGCTGGGGGTAAGCAGACCGTAGGCGCGCCATTCACGGCGCTGCTGGTAGTAGGGTGAGCCATAGGGAGTGGGGTTGTAGATTTTGTGGAAGACAAATTTCTCTCCCTCTTTCCACCAGCCCATATCTTTGGCGAATTCTTTGATGTTTGAGGAATACATGAAGTTGGCTTTGTCGTTGAAGTCAATTTCGGCGATGCGTGAACGGTTTGATCCCATGGCGTACTTGTCATCGGGAATACGTGTTGCCGCCCAGATAGCGCCGGGCTTTTTGCTCTCAGCGTTCCAGAGGGGGCCAGGGCCGGTGATTTCAAAGAGCCATACTTCGTCTTTGTCAGCGACGGCAAGGGCTTCGCCTCCGTCAGCATAACCGTATTTCTCTGCCAGCTCGCCCATGATTTTGATGACTTCGCGGGCAGTAGCTCCGCGCTGGAGTCCAAGAACTTCCAGCTGCTCAATCATCATCATTGCTGTAGGGCATTCGTTTTCGTCGCGTCCGCCCCATGTGTATTCGCCTATGACGACAGACTTTTCATTCATTACCGGGTAGCCGGCGTGGAAGTAGGTATATGTCTTGGGGGCCTGGGGAATCTCTCCTACTTTATCGAGAGGACGGTCGGGGCGTGTCTGGTAGCAAATGTTCTTGTAAATGGGTGTCATTGATCCCTTAGGATTCTCTTTGCCCGGTACCACTACCAGACGGTGGTCGTACCATCCGTCGCAGGTGTAGGAGACGAGCACTTCGCCGTTAGCAGTGGCTTTTTTGCCTGCCATGACGACTGTGCAGGCGTCAGCCTGGGCGGCAAATGCCGCCATGAAGAAAAACAGCGCTAGGAGCATGATTCTTTTGGAAACTGATTTCATGACTTACATAACACTCCTTCTGAAAATATAATTGAAATAATGTAACAAAGTCATGGGGAAGAGGAATCCCCATTGCTTCACAAAGTGGTGTTAGTCAAAAGCCACCATATTTGAGGGTGCCTTTGCGGGGTCTTTAAAGAACACGCCCAGACCCTTTTCCTGAACTTCGGCATACTTAGGTACGTTATTGATAACTACTGCCTTGTCAGGGTGGAGCATAGAGAATACTTCGGTGCTTTTCAGAACGCTGGAGAGGTGACGTCCGACGCGCTGCTCGATGGGCCAGCCGTTTTCGTCTATCGGCGAATAGAGCAGTCCGTGTTTTCCTGCGGTAAGGACAAATTCGTCTTTGCCTGTCATAGCCAGCTTTTCATCGGTGATGCCACGGATACGGTCAAGATAGGGCTCTGCTACTTCGAAAAGAATCGAAATAGCACCGGTATGGTCTCCTACTTCACGGTGTGAAAGGCCGTGCAGGGCTTTTGGCGAGAACTCCATATTCAAAGGAACAGGGAACTCTTCCGCAGTTAGAGTCATTGAAGTCATAGCGGCGATCTCCTCGCCCTTCTCGTGTGTAACAACGGTGTTTATTACCGGGTATTCCAGCTCTGCTTCGTGAAGGTCAATAAAAAGATCAACTTTTTCCTTGTTAATCAGCTTGGTGTAGGCCGCACAGGTGCGTTCTACAAGAAGACCGTTGCTGCGTCCCGGCCAGGCGCGGTTAAGATTGCGAATATCCATGTAGGCCAGCATCTGTCTGCTGGGGTAGTGGATATATACTTCCGGATCCGGCCATGAATCAAGCTGGCTCGCTGAGCGGTCACCCATACGCCAGACCTTTTTGCCCCAGGGAGTCTTAATGCTGCAATACTGAGCGTAAGCTTCTCCGTTGCGTGTCGTAAGCGAGGCGCTTCTGTTAGCGCGGTTAACGATTATCAAGCGTCCGGCGTCCAGTTTGACATTCTCCAGCAGCAGCGCAGTGCTGATGTTGGTAGCCGGTTCTTCCGGGTGGGTACTTCCGAGAACCATCACGGTTCCTCCCGGTTTTCCGCTGTCTACAATGTAAATATTGCTGTCGTTAGCGGTTCCGGCCATCTGCGGTTCGTAATCAGAAAGCTTTTTTACCGTTGTCTGTTCTCCGATTACTGAAGGTTCTTTAAAGTGACGCATATTATAGAATTCAGATCCGGCAATGCTGCCGGCGGCAATAGCCACTATCAATGCGGCAATCTTAATCTTGTTTGTCATAGTCATCGTCGGCACCTACTTTATGTGCAGAAGACGCAGTACAAAAGGAATTAATACGATGATATAAAGTATTGATTCCTGGGCGTTCTGTGTTTTATACGCATTCCAGCAGATTGCTATTCCAAACAGAGCTGTAATGACGTAGTAGGAATATGTAATTAACTCATTTAACACTAGCATCTTTATTCCTCCAGAGTCTACATGGCTAAGAACGACAGTTCCTTGCTGAAAACAAGGAAGAGCGTACATACTACCGCTATTGCGATAAAGGGAACCGCGCAGGCAGCCACGAACTCACGATAATATTTGCCTTTGTAGTTGAGCTCCATAACAGCGGCTCTGCCTACGACGGCGGTAGGCGGCAGACAGTCTCCCATGGGCCACAAGACTGACATAGCTGAAAGCGCGATAATCGGGTCAAGTCCTCTCATATTGAAAAGCATGATCAGAGGAACGCCGATAAGCGGTGCGACAGCATACTGCAAAAGGCCCTCGGATAGAGGAAGAATAAAGAACAGTGTCGCAAAAAGTGTTGTCAGCGGCAAGGTGACGATAAGCAGTGATATCAGTCCTCTTGCTCCGGTAAGCGCCATAACCTGATTGAGTGCGCCGACCACAACCATGATGCCTACAAGCGGCAGGAGGTTGCGCACGGTTTCTGTCGCTACTTTGGTAATGTTCAGCTTGATCGGGCTGAGAGCTACCATGACAGTCGCGGAGATAATAAAAATGAGCGGCAATCCCACCACGGGGAAGTTGAAGGGGAAGAGGCGTCCCGCCACAATTAATCCGCACAGCACGGCGAAGGGCAGAAACACACGCGTCCAGTTCATCTTTGCCGGTGGTTCGGGCAGCAGTTCAAGAACTTGCTTTTCATCAATCGGAGCTCCGCCCCAAGCGAGGTAGAACATAGAAAATACTGCGCCGAAGATGGAAAGCACTCCCAAAGGATAGGTAAATCCGACATAGGGCATGTTCGCTCCCGCGGCCGCCATCATTGCCCAGAGGTTTATCGGAGGGGCTGCGGCGCTCATGGCTGCGGTAATAAAAATAGCTGCTGTTCTATTTGTTTCGTTGACCCCCATTACAGCCAGCACAGTACCAACTAAGCCGCCGACTGTAAGTACTGTAGTAGCGCCAGAACCGGTGAGAGCCCCCGGGATAAGCATGACTAAAGTCAGCAGCAACAGGCATATCATACGGCGTTCTTTAAACGTGGCGACTATTTTTCTGACAATAAACGCTACTCCGCCGGACTCTTTGACGAGTGTCATAAAGAACGTTGCTGTAATAAAAATCAGACAAACATCAAAATAAGTGAACATTCCCTCCACGATGTGGCGTACAGGGAAAATTTCTCCCGAGTAAACCACACCGTGATAGAGAGCTGCGACGCATGCCGCAAAGAGCATCGAAAGCTCTGTTGTCAGCTTAAGCTTCGCAATCAGAAAGGCCACAATAATAATGGCCAGAATTGTATAGGCGTATACGAACATAATACGCGCCTGCTACTTCTTTATTTCCGCAAGTTTTTTTCCTAAGTCAAGAGAGTCTTTCGCAATGATCATCTCTTTGCCGAGTTCTTTAGCGTACTTTGTAAAGAATCCGTCTTTGTTGCTGTCGGCGATAATCAAGATGAAATCTGCCATCGGCATTACGGCTTTGATGGACTTCATGTCGGAAGCGTCTGTACGGCGTGCCATTCCTTCAACTTGTGCGCCGACTACGATCATGCCAAGTTTCTTAGCTTCTTTTACAAGAGCCTGGCAGCGCTTGATTTCCTTATCGATATCGGTTCCGGCGGCGCCCATGCCTTTTCCACTGGTTCCGGCTGTGACTACAAGAGTCTTATAACCTTTTCCAGCGAGATCTTTCGCCGTAAGATTGTTGTTATGCTCGGCAGGTGTGACCTTGGCCTGCACGGCGGACATTTTCAGCATCATTGCTCCTGGGGTCTGTCCGCAGGTCGTGGCGATAATAGGTGTCTTTACCTCGAGGGCTGATGCGGAAACTGCGAAGCTAAGCAGTAACACAACTAAACAAAGAATCTTTTTCATACATAACTACCTCCTATGGTTTTTTTGCAGACATTGTAACTTTGTATTGCGAACTTAAATAAACGATTATGAAAAATATCGTCCGCAAATATCAAAATATCAATGACTTACACCATAGAATTGTAACGGATAACTATTTTTTTATCAAGGCAAAATGTCATTTTTACAAAAATTTGTGATAGTGAAAATACCTTTTACAGTTATATATAAAGATTGTTGATATTTTTTACCATTATTTCTAAATAAGATTGCCTATTTTTAAATTTTCAATAAATAATAATTTGGTAAAATTTAACATATTAAGAAATATTTATTTGAACTAATTATAATAAAAATAAAATTTATAAAATATTTTTTTGAAAACTGTGGTTTTTTTGCCAATGGCACACAGTGCCTTTGCTGAAATTTGTTTGATTTTTTTAATTGCTTTGATAATAATTCTATTTTGACAAGATGTGAATATTTTGCAAAGGCAGTGTTACAAATTTGAAACAGTTGCAGGTAAATTTTTGCACAATGAAACATGGCGAAGAAGCAGTTTGTTTTATATTAAATGAGCATCTTGCCTGGTGAGGTACGGCTGAAAAAGCGGGTCGACATTTGTCGGCCCGCTTTTTCGGTGAAGCATGTAAATAACAGCGCATCAAAAGAGCTGTGTAATAATTACAAAATACTGCCAAGCTCTCTGGCCGCGGTTAGGTATTCCGCACCCAGTTGTTCGATATCCCCTTTTTTGTAAATACCCGGGGCGCAGACAGTGCCAGCTATTTCAAACCCCATAAAGTCGGCTGAATTTTTAAAAGAGGCGGTCATTCCTTCAAACTTACTCTCCTCTTTGTCTCCTGCTGCTGCCAGCAGGATAGCCCTTTTACCGGTGATTGTGCGTGATGCACCTGGCATATAAAAAGGAAGCGATCTGTCCCATACAGGTTTTATCTGAGTGGACCATGAATAGTAATAGAGCGGGGAGACAAAAGCTATTACAGACGCCGCTTCAATGTCTCGGTACACCTCGTCCATGTCATCCTTCTGCACGCATGGGGTGCCGGTGCTCCAGCATTTGCGGCAATCAAGGCAGCCTTTGAGGTTCATAGATGAAAGTTTTACCATGCGAATTTCGTAGCCGTTTTCCGATGCCCCCTCTGCCAGGGCTTCAGCCATTTTGTCAGTGTTTCCCCCGCGTCGGGGACTTCCGAGCAGAATCGTGAGAATCTTTTTGTTCTCCATTGGTCAACCTCCTGTTTTCTGTCATATATTACTGCCATGTTATTTTTTTGCCGCGAAATCAGTGAAACATACTTTTATCTTCACATATATCTGGTAAATTATATATCATCTTAAAAGGCAGTGTAATGGTACAATTTGTATTATAGTACATATGTTCGGAGGGGAAAAACAGATGCTTCTTTGCAGAGATTTCAAATTTGATGCGGCGCATAATCTTGTGAATTATCATGGGAAGTGTGAAAGGCTGCATGGACATACATACCACATGTCTGTGGTGCTTAAGGGAGAACCTGACCACGAGGGAATGATTTTTGACTTTGTGGAGCTTAAAAAATGTGTTAATGACCTTGTGCTTTCAAAGCTTGACCATGCCTATATCAATGATATAATTCCGCAGCCAACGGCAGAATATATTGCCAGATGGGTCTTTATGAATCTTGATGAACCTATAAAACGCCCCAATTGTGAGCTGTATGAGGTCAGAATATGGGAGACCGAGAGCTCTTCGGTTATCTGCCGCAGGGAGGATTGCTGATATGAGAGATGTACAGAGTGAACCCGATGTCCGTAATGTTCCGATTGACAAGGTGGGTATATCCGGTCTTTCCTGGCCGATTCAGGTGCTTGACAGAGCTCAGGGAACGCAGGAAACCGTAGCCTCGGTAAGCCTTTCTGTATTTCTGCCAAGAGATTACAGGGGAACTCACATGAGCCGCTTTGTGGAAGTCCTTAGCGCTCAGGAAAAGCAAGTTACCTTTCATAATATGGAAGGGCTGCTGACATCGCTTGCTGCCCGGCTTAACGCAAATGAAGCTCATGCTGAGTTTTCGTTTCCCTATTTTATAACCAAAACAGCTCCGGTAAGCGGAGCTAAAGGACGAGTGAGGTATGACGTCCGTTTCAGCGCTACCCTAAAAGATGGTGTTTTTGATCTGATTACAGAGCTGACCGCCCCTATTCAGACGCTTTGCCCCTGCTCCAAGGAAATCTCTGAATTTGGTGCACATAACCAGCGCGCCCACGCTAAGATAGCCGCCAGAATGGACTCTTTCATGTGGGTGGAGGAGCTGGCTGAAATAGCGGACAAGTGTGCCTCCGCGCCTATATACAGCCTGCTCAAGCGTGAAGACGAGAAAGCCGTTACGGAACTGGCTTACACTACGCCGCGCTTTGTTGAGGATTCTGTGAGAGAACTTGCTCTAGCCATGGAGCATGAAAATCGCATCACATGGTACATGGTTTCAGTGGCAAGCCACGAGAGTATACACAACCACGACGCTTTCGCCAGTGTCGAGAGGAGCAAAATTTAATGACGTCACCCAAAAGGTTAATGCGCCGCGCGGTGCTTGATGATTCAGGCTTAGAGAGGGTTCGTTCTCTCCATCCGTGGCTTTTTAGGGGAAACCTACGCCAAGTTCCGCAATGTAACCCAGGTGACCTCATCGCTTTTACCGACAGAGCCGGCGTCATAAAGGGCTGGGGGCTGTGGAGCGACAGTGCGCTTTGTATCAGAGTGCTTACCTTTGGATCTAAGGAACCGGACCAGATGGTTCTGTTGCGTGAGCGTCTCACCTCAGCTCTTGCATGGCGCAAAATGTGGTGCGCCGGAGAAGAGGCTTTTCGCTGGGTTCACGGAGAGGCTGACGGTCTTCCCGGTATTGTAGCTGACCTTTACGGAGATGTGCTCTCCTTGCAGCTTTCGACAATTGGTTGGTACCGCCATTTAGATGAAGTTGTCACCATCTTCCGCAAGGTCCGTAAGCTTTCCGCGGTCGTTTTAAGAAACGAAACCAAGCATTTGGAAAAAGAGGGCATCCCGCATGAGCTGCGGGCTGTTTTAGGCGAAATGCCAACAGAGCCGCTTAAAGTTAAGATAGGTTCTCTTTATGAACTGGTCGATGTCTCTGCCGGACAAAAGACCGGTGCCTATCTTGATGTCAGACACGTTCCTGATATGCTGTGTCCTTTGTATAAAGATGCCAGAGTTCTTGACTGTTTCAGCTATCAGGGACACTTTGGACTTCACGCTCTTGCAGGAGGAGCTGCGGAAGTTATCGCTGTGGAACAATCACAATCAGCAATTGATGTAGCTAGAGAAAATCTGCTGCTTAACAACTTGCCGGAGAGAATGAGTTGGAAGTGCGGCAATGCTTTTGACATAATGCGTGACATGGATGCGGCGCGTGAGCGCTTTGACCTTGTGATTATGGATCCTCCTCCTTTTTCACCTGGTAAGGGACAGTTGGATTCCGCGCGCAGGGGATATAAAGAATTGGCTCTTCGCGGATTCAAACGTCTGCGTGAAGGAGGCAACATGGTCTTTCTTTCATGCAGCCACGCTTTTACGAGAGATATGCTGCTGGACACTCTCAATGAAGCTGCGAGAGACGAGGGGATCTCCTGCCGTATAGCCATGGAGATACATCAGCCTTTAGACCATCCGGCGCTTTCGGGAGTTCCGGAGACAGATTACCTAAAAGGATTCGTTTTGGGGGTACAGAAGCAATGAGTGAGACAAAAGGTATAAAAGCGGTTCTCTTTGACTTTGATATGACTTTGGCAGATACAAGCTATGCCATAGAACATTGTACAAACCTTTTGGCAGAAAAATTCGGACTGCCGAAAGTTTCCCGCCAAGTGGTGCTTCAAGGTATCGGACTTCCCATAGAAGCCAGTTGGAGACACTTTTGGGGTGACTATAAAGAAGAATGGCTAGAGTATTATCGCAACAACTTCCGTTCTGCCGAGCAGTCGATGATCCGCCTCTTTCCCGGAACGATTGAGACGATTAAGAGCTTGAGCGCACGGGGGATTAAAGTCGGTGTGGTTTCAAACAGATATTTTGCTAAACGCCCTGTGGAATCTACGGGCCTGTCACCACTGCTTGACACCGTGGTTGGGCTGGAAGATGTGGAGCATCCTAAACCGGCACCGGATTCTGTGCTAAAAGGATTTGAGCGTGTAGGCGTTAGTCCTGCTGAAGGATTATATGTCGGAGACACTGACATAGATATGAAAACGTCGATTGCCGCCAAGACCAGAGGAATAGGCATGACGACTGGAAATTTCAATGAGGCAACACTGAAAGCCGCCGGTGCTTGGCTGGTTTGCGGGGACCTCAGAGAGATTTTGACTCTAGAAGTATTTTAGCGCCAGCGCGGGTAAGAGATGGTCAGACGTTTCGATCCTGAGGAACAGAATAGAGGTTTCAGACCGGGCTACTGGATTGCGGTAGCGCTAATAATATTTTTGTGGGTCTGGGGTTTTAAGCTCTATTTTGACCGTTATGAATATCTTCATCCTGAGATAACCTGGGCGGTGCCGGGAATTGATACGGAAATAATTAAGGCCAAGGGTGCCTTGCTGTGGAAAGAAATACCTGTAAGAGCGAGCGCGTCCGGAGTGGTATCATATCCTCAGGGGACAGGTCCCGTGCGTGTATCCAGAGGCGCCGTTGTCGCCCAGATCAGATCTGGCTCCTATGTAAAGGATGTTAAAGCATACCAGCAGGGATATTTTATGGCCGGTGTGGATGGACTGGAATCCTCTTGGCGCTATGCTGAACTTTGGCCGGGCGGTGCTCCTCTGCCTGTGCCAAAACCGGTTACAATGATGAAGGACGGACTTGTTATCGGAAAAGGGCAGTCTTTGGGGAAGTTAATCGAACAGCCGCAGGAGCTGCGGTTTGTCGGCTATGTTGATTCTGTGGGGGATATGCCCGAACAGATAAAAAACAATACGCTTCGTGTGAAAATGGATGGCGTGGATACTGTCTCCAAGGCGGATATCAGAGTGGCAGTGAAGATTGGAGAAAAAACAAAAATGTACCTCACCTTGCCGTGGTTTCCTCTCGAAATGGTCAAATCAAGAAGATACACTTTGACTATAGAAGCGGGGCGAACGGAAGGGGCGGTTGTACCCATAACATCTGTAATGCAAAAAGACGGCAAATATTCAGTATATCTTGTGAAAGGTTCCAGAGTGGTACTTAAACCAATAGAAGGCAAGCCGATAGAGGATGGAAAGTTCATCGTAACAAGCGGCGTCTCGGTAGGCGATGCAATCGTTGAGACAGCTTCGGCTGCCCGCGAAGGAAGGATACAGCTATGGTAAATTCTATACGTGATAACATCATGGAGATTAGGGCGCAAATTGCCGCCGCTGCCGAAAAAAGCGGCAGGGGTACCCATGAGATTAAACTTATGGGAGTATCAAAGTATCACCCTTTGGAGATGATGATAGAGGCTTCCCCCTATGTTGATATTCTAGGCGAAAACAAAGTCCAGGAGGCCCATGAAAAGCGTCTTGGCTGGCCCGTGGATAACAAAAGAGCTTGGCACCTTATAGGGCATCTGCAAAGAAATAAGGCTAGAAAAGCATTGGAAGTATTTGACCTGATTGAAAGTGTTGACAATCTTGACCTTGCCAGAATTTTGGACAGGATTTTGGCGGAATCAGATACAGCTGCGTACCCCATATATATAGAAGTAAATATGTCGGGAGAACTGACAAAAAATGGTGTTGAGCCTTGCGAAGCGGAAAGTCTTGCGGAACGCATCATTGAATATTGCCCTAGGCTCTCCGTTGAGGGGCTGATGACAATAGGACCTAATACAGACGATGAGGCGGCAATACGTGAGTCATTTGTCAATCTGCGGGAATTAAGAGATACAATGAGAATAAAAACAGGTCTCAGTCTTCCTGAGCTTTCGATGGGGATGAGCGGAGACTACAAGACTGCCATAGAGGAAGGAAGTACAATTGTCAGAATCGGCACATCCATTTTTGGGACGAGGATATATAAATAAGACTTAACACTATTTTTATAGAGAGGTGGATTAACAATGGTTGAACTTTTGACATCACTTGATGTGGTAAATCAATCTTTCAAAAAGAGCATCAGAGGATACGATGCCGAAGAGGTGGATGAATTTCTCGATACAATAGCAGAAACATTGCAGACATACGCTCAGAGGACAAAAGAACTTGAGCGTGAACTCAGCGCAAAAGAAGAAAGCTTAACAGAATACGAAAATATGAAGACGGTTCTGCATGAAGCTTTAATTATGGCTCAGAAGAGTGCCGACGACAGAATCCGCAATGCCAGAGACCAGGCGACAAAGATAATCGCCGATGCCGAAGTCAAGGCTAAGGAAATTTGCGCTGATGCTGCGGTGGAAGCAGATAAGCTCCGCGGCGGCGTTTATCAGATAAAAAACATCAGAGACCTATATGAGCAGGAATTCCGGGGTATGCTTGCCAAGTTTGACAATCTTCTTAATCAGACAATAGCCGGTTCAAGCCTTAACGTCGCTGTGGAAAGCGTACTTGAGGCTGTTGAGCCGGAAGCCGAACCCGATCCGGGGGAAAAAAACGTGGCACCTACTGCGGATAAAAAGAACCTTGAAGCTGCATACAACATGCTAGGCGTGAATCCAAAAGAAATTCTAAGCGATGCAAACGATGATAACGAGGATTAACTGAACTACCGGTGTCCAATTTTTTACAGAAGCCACTGACCTCCTTCCGCGGCGTAGGTCCTCAGCGAAGCCGCTTGCTTGCCGCATTGGGATTGGTTGTGGTTGAAGATTTACTATGGTTCTTTCCAAGACGCTATGAGGATAGGCGCCATGTTGCGGCGATAGCCTCCTTGCTCCCAGGACGGCCAGCTGTTGTATATGCTAAAGTTACAGACACAAAACGCCGCAGACTTCAAAAGCCCGGACTAGAAATTGTCACAGCCCTCCTTACAGATGAGAGCGGTTCGATAACCGTCTCATGGTTTAACAGGAAAGGGCTGGAATACATTTTAAAAGAGGGAACATCTGTAGTTATCTATGGGGTTCCCTCAGTTCACGGTTCAGCGGTTGAAATGTCCAATCCTGATTTTGAAGTGCTCAAAGAAAGTGGTACAGGAGCTTCTTTTTGCGGTATTATCCCCATCTACCCATCCACAGCTGGACTTCCCGCAAAATGGTTCCGCACATTCGCTGCGGAAGTGATCGCCGTCGCTCTGCCGCACATAAAAGAAACAATCCCGAACTTTATCATTGAAAAAAGGAAACTTAGACCACTTGCGGAAGCATTGGCTTCGATGCATGCCCCTTCGTCTCCTGAAGAGTGGAAAGAATCAAGAAGGCGCCTAGCGTACGAAGAGATGCTGCTGCTTCAAACAGCTCTCGCTGTGCGCCGCAAAAAGCTGAAAAACATCCGCTCCGCCACGCCGCTTAAGATGGACGGAAAAATCTATCAAGCATTCAAAGATGGCTTGCCATTTCCCATGACAGATGCACAGATAAAGGCAATTCAAGAAATATCCGCAGATATAAAACAAAATATTCCCATGCTACGGCTGCTTCAAGGAGACGTTGGGTCGGGAAAGACGCTCGTTGCTGTAGCTCTTGCGGCAGCGGCATCTGACAGCGGCGTACAGACAGCAGTGCTTGCCCCTACGGAAGTACTGGCAGATCAGCTCTATGTGCAAATGGAGCAACACCTTGCTCCGCAAGGTGTCTTAGCGGTGATGCTTAAAGGCTCGCAGACGCCGGCACAGCGAAAAACTGTGATCGACAAAATATCTTCAGGTGAAGCGGGAATCATTGTAGGAACTCAGTCACTGCTGGAAGATGGAGTGCCGTACCGTAATTTGGGAGTAGTCATTATTGACGAACAACACCGTTTTGGTGTGGCGCAGCGCGGCGTCTTTACCAAAAGAAAATCAGTTCCACACATGCTGATGATGAGTGCTACACCGATACCGCGAACGCTGTCCCTCTCATTATTCGGCGATTTGGATATCTCCGTCTTGGAGGGCAAACCAGCGGGGAGACAAAAGATTCAAACGAGAATTATTGACGCCGGTCAAATGAAAACGCTGCTTTGCTTTATTGTTGATGAAATAAGAAGTGGTGGAAAAGTATACTGGATTTGCCCTAGAGTTGAAAACAGCGGCGAAGAGGGGGTCGCTTCGGCGGAAAAAAGATACTCTTTCTTAAAAAAACACCTCGGCTTTTTAGGCACGGAGCTGCTTCACGGAAAGATGGACAGCCGTCAAAAAGAGTGTGCGCTGCGCAATTTTAAAGAGGGTAGCGCGAACATTTTGGTCGCAACGACGGTAGTAGAAGTAGGTGTCGATATTAAAGAGGCTTCGGTCGTAGTAATAGAGTCGCCTGAACGTTTTGGGCTTTCTCAGCTGCACCAGCTGAGAGGCAGAGTCGGGCGAGGAGAGCGAAGAGGCGTATGCTTACTGCTGAATCAAAACCATGAAACAGGTACTCCGCGGCGTCTTGAAGTTTTAGTTAATACAGATGATGGATTTAAAATAGCCGAAGCTGATTTGGCATTGCGCGGATCCGGAGAAATAAGCGGAGACTTGCAGCATGGGCTCAACGAATTTAAATTAATTGACTTGATAAAAGATGTAAATTTGATTACAGAGGCCAGAGAAGATGCTGCAGAGATAGCTGAAAACTCAGAAGATCTCTCTCTGTATAGTGAACTTAAAAATAAAATAATCAGAAATATCGGTGATTTTGCTGGCATCGGTTAAATTACAACCCACATTGGAACGTAATAGCCACTTGTGAATAAAACAATTTTTATGTACAATAACGCTATCGGCGTGTAACACAAAATGTTGGCTATATTTACAAATATAAATAGAGCTAGTAATTGCGGTAAAATTAAAACGAACCATGACAATTGAGATTGAGGTGACATTGATAATGCTATTATTAACAGCACTGTTGTGCATTGTCGCCGGACTTGCAGTCGGAGTTCTCGGCGGTTTTGCATATCACAGAAATATTGAAACAAAAAAGTTTAAAGGGGCTCTTTCGGAGTCCGAGCGCATAATTTCAGAGGCTATGAAAAAAGCCGAACAATCAAAAAGGGACCTTGTTTCAGAGGGCAAGGAAGAAATACACCGTCTGAGGCAGGAAGTAGACCGTGATATCAAAGAACGCCGCAATGAGCTTCAGCGCTCAGAGCGCCGTTTGGAACAAAAAGAAGAGAACCTTGACAAAAAGATTGAAAATATCAGCCGTAAAGAAGAAGAGCTTCGCCTGCGCCACGAACAGGCTCAGGAAAAACTCAATGAGCTTGGTGAACGCGAACAGGAACTTATCACCAAACTGGAGCAGATAGCTCAGCTCACGCGCGAAGAGGCGAGAGATGTTCTTTTGGCTGAGGTTGAATCCGACGCAAACCACCTTATCGGACTTCGACTGAAAGAACTTGAAGAGCGCGCCAAACGCGAAGCCGATCGCAAAGCTCAGGAAATAATCGCTACCGCAGTACAGAGATGCAGCGTTGAATTCACATCTGACGTTGTAGTGAGCGTAGTAAACCTACCGTCCGACGAAATGAAAGGCCGTATTATCGGACGAGAAGGACGCAACATCAGAACATTTGAAACCCTTACCGGAGTGGATCTCATTGTAGACGATACACCGGAAGCCGTTACTTTGAGCAGCTTTGACCCAGTTAGGCGCGAAGTTGCGCGTCTCTCACTTGAAAGACTCGTTGTTGACGGACGTATACATCCTGCGCGTATTGAAGAAATAATCGAACGTGCGGAAAAAGATGTGCAGGTTCAGATTCTTGAAACAGCAGAGCAGGCTCTGCTTGAGACTGGAATCAAAAATATGCACGGCGAACTTACAAAGATAATAGGACAGCTCCGCTACCGTACAAGCTATGGACAAAACGCGCTTGCACACAGTCTGGAAGTCGCACATCTGGCAGGAATCATGGCTGCGGAAATGGGACTGGACGAAATAAAAGCGCGCAGAGCGGGGTTGCTTCATGATATAGGCAAAGCAGTAGACCACCAGGTTGAGGGACCTCATGCCAAGATAGGCGCCGACCTTGCCAAGAGATACGGGGAGGCCCCTGATATCGTAAATGCGATCGCCGCACACCATGAGGACGAAGAGCCTCAGACCATCTATGCCGTACTCGTGGCAGCCGCTGACGCAGTCAGCGCATCACGCCCCGGTGCGCGCCGCGAGAGCCTTGATGCCTATGTTAAACGTCTTGAAAAGCTCGAAGAGGTAGCCAAATCTTTCAGTGGAGTGAGCAAAGCATTTGCGATACAGGCGGGGCGTGAAGTTCGGGTTGCCGTAGCTCCGTCGATTACTGATGACGGTGCGATGGAGAAACTTGCCTATGATATTGCACGCAAGATAGAAGAAGAGATGAGATACCCCGGGCAGATTAAAGTCACTCTATTGAGAGAGACAAGAGCTGTGGAGTATGCGAAGTAGGTTCGCATGATGCGTATCCTATTTATCGGAGATATTATGGGACGGCCCGGGCGTGAAGCAGTAGCCCGGGCTTTGCCCTTACTGCGCGCGGAATACGGTTTTTTTGATTTTGTTATCGCCAACTCCGAGAACAGCGCTGCCGGTTTTGGTCTTACAGAAAAAGTTATGAATGAGCTCTTTTCATATGGGATTGACATTCTTACCAATGGTAATCACATTTGGGATAAAAAGGAATTTATCCCCTATTTAGACAGTGAAAGAAGAGTCCTGCGCCCCGCTAATTATCCTGATGGTGCGGCAGGGAGAGGGTTTGCCGTTTTTGAAAAAAACGGTATGAAGCTTGCTGTGATCTCTCTCCAAGGCCGAACTTTCATGCCGCCTATAGACTGCCCGTTTGTCAAAGGCCAAAAATTAGCGGAAGAATCTGAAGCGGCGGCAATATTTGTGGATTTTCACGCCGAGGCCACTTCTGAAAAAAGGGCTTTGGCGTTCTGGCTGGACGGTAAGGTTTCTGTTGTTGTCGGAACCCATACACATGTACAAACAGCGGACGAGGAAGTCTTGCCTGGCGGCACCGCTTTCATTTCCGATGTCGGCATGACCGGCGGACATGGGGGAATCATTGGTATGACATATGATTCTGTTATCCCTAAATTTCTATACGGTACCCCCAGCCGCTTTGAAGTATGTGACAAAAATGTTAGATTTCAAGCTGTAGTTGTTGATATCGATTCTGAAACAGGCAGGGGAATGGATATTCGCCGAGTCAATATTCCCTGTGACTAGATTGTGCTGAATTAAATAAAAAATGATGAAAGATACTAAGTATCTTTCATCATTTTTTTTTGCCTAAATCAGGTTGTTTTATAAGTTGCCAGGCTTTATTTGCTATGTTTATGTTGCTGATATTTTACGGTGACTTTTCAAAAACAGCTAATTTTATAAAGCAAAGGAAAGAAAATAAGGCAAACAAAATTTGTTTTTTAAAATTAAATGTGATATACATTTTACTTTGAAAGGACTTATGCTTATTGGGTTCTCTCTAATAATCGAAAGGGGCTGTTTTAATGGCTGAATCGAGAGATCAGTGGGGTAGTAGGTTTGGCTTCATCATGGCCGCGGCAGGTTCCGCGGTTGGACTTGGCAACATCTGGCGTTTTCCTTACATCACCGGCAAATACGGTGGTGCGGCATTTGTACTTGTTTACCTGGCAGTTGTCCTTATTATTGGTATGTCTGTAATGCTTGCTGAACTTTCTATTGGGCGTAACGCCAAGCTGGACTCGGTTGGTTCCTTCCGTAAACTCGGCGGCGGCATGTGGCCTCTTGTTGGCTGGATGGGTTTTTTCTGTGGCTTCGTAATCCTCTCATACTATGCCGTCATCGCCGGCTGGACTTTCGCTTACATGTTTAAATCATTTGGAACTCTCATGGAAGCGGCGGGAGCGGGAAAAGCGGGGGACGTTTTTGGAGCATTTGTTTCTGACCCTGTTCAGGCAATTACCTACCACATTATTGTCATGGCTATAGTAATTGCCATAATTTATAAGGGAATCAGCGGCGGTATTGAAAGAAGCTGCAAAGTGCTGATGCCGGCGTTATTTATTATTCTTGTAGTACTTATCATTCGTTCAGTTACTTTGCCTGGAGCAGGTGCGGGACTTGAATTCTATCTTAAGCCGGACTTTTCCAAACTTAATGGAGAAGCTATACTGGCGGCTGTGGGACAGGGCTTTTTCTCGCTCTCTCTGGGAATGGGCGCAATGATCACTTACGGCAGCTATCTTGGAGACAGAGAATACATGCCGACCATGACCCGTACGATTGTCCTCCTGGACACATCGGTAGCTATTATGGCGGGTCTGGTAATATTCCCCGCAGTATTCGCATTCGGTGTGGAACCAGGTGCAGGTCCCTCTCTTACCTTTATCACACTTCCTTCCGTATTTGCGAAAATGCCGCTAGGCGCGCTATTCTCATGCGCTTTCTTCATGCTGCTCTTCATCGCTGCTCTCACATCGGCCATCTCTTTGCTGGAAGTCGTAGTCACCTATGCGATTGATCAGATGCACTGGAGTCGCTCAAAATCTGCTCTATTAATGGGAGCGGCAATCACTCTCTTGGGGATACCCTCCGCGCTCTCTGTCGGCGGGAACTTCCCGCAAATCGCTGGAAAGGACTTTCTCGATGTTTGTGACTTCGTCACAAATAACATCGTTATGCCTCTTGGCGGAATTTTTATCTCACTCTTTGTCGGCTGGTTCTGGACGGACGGAGCAAAAGCTGAAATTACGGACAATGGTAAGCTTGTATTTCCCATGTACGCTGTGTGGCTATTCATTTGCCGTTTCGTAGCACCTGCGGCAATAGCAGTTATTTTTGTAACCGGGCTTAAATGGTAGCAGACTGACCAAGGTGCATAAGCGGCCTCCTCAAAATTGAGGGGGTCGTATTTTATATTTAATAGTGTGAAACATTTAACAATCATTTTTACCTCACATTAATAATAACGGTTAGTTTAGCAAATGACATTTGGTTGTGCGTATATTTAAGAAAAATGATTTGTGCTGTTGACATTATTCGCCGAATTGTTATACTCAAACAAACTGGATGAAAGCGGCAAGAGAGTCCTGAATTTGAACAAAAGGCGCCGAAGGGGCAAAACTTTGAAAAAAGTCGAAACTCTCAGGCATAAGGATTGCCGCCGGACAGATCTCTGAATTCCATCTACAGTCTGTATATTGCAGCCTTGCAGAGGGATTGACAGAGGATACTTTGCCGAAGGTGGGGTCTCCTATGTCTGTCTCTTCTAGTGTGTTTACTTGCATAACAAACAACCCGGACCTTACTGATTGCCTCTCCGCCTGCACAGTGGTTAATGGAACTGCTGTTGACGTGATGATAAGAGCGCGTGACCTTATTCATGCGGGGTGGATACTTATTGCCAATCCGCTTTACGGAAACTTCAAGCCCAACCAGCAGCCGTACCGTACTTTAGTGCTCAGCAAAAAGAACGATAACAAAATAGACCTCGAATCAATGAAGCTTCTTGATGATGCGATGGCGGTTTACCGCAGCGCCCCTATACTCAGGCGGCCATGTGAGCTGCCTGAAAATATTGACAAAGACTTCCGTTATCTGGATTTTGTACTTATGCAGGAAACCTTCCGTCAAACGGGGATTCTTGCTGCAGAGCTGTGCCGTACCGTTGTCATGCCGCAGCCGGCAACTAAAACTTGCTAGTTATAAAAAAGCAACAACAATAGAAGGAGGAATTCCATGAAACTGGAACTGCTCAAAGCACACGTAAAGGGAATCGCATGGGGAGATAAGACA
>CAZFWP010000020.1:0-21584 GCA_964522805.1 uncultured Synergistaceae bacterium
TCTCCTTCTTCCCCACAAAGAATCTCGGATGTTACGGAGACGGCGGCATGGTCTCCGTTCCCCGCGACGAAGAGCGCGCCGCAAGAATAAAACGTCTGCGCGTACATGGAGCGGGAACCACCTACTACCACGATGAAGTGGGTATTAACAGCAGACTTGACGCCATTCAGGCTGCCATTCTCAGAGTCCGCCTGCGCCACCTGGAAGAGTGGAACGAAGAGCGCCGCATTGTAGCCGAGCGCTACATGCTCCTCTTCGGGGAAAAGGGGCTGCTGGACTTAGTAACTCCCCCTGCCGAAGACTCCGGCAATAGACACGTATACCACCAATACGTCATCCGTGCCAAAAACCGCGATGAACTGCAAAAGTACCTTGAATCACGCGGTATTGTGACCAGAGTTTACTACCCTCTGCCTCTGCACCTTCAGCACTGCTTTGCTGACCTTGGCTACAAGGAGGGCGATTTGCCCATATCTGAAATGCTTGCCGGAGAAGTTCTTGCTCTGCCAATATTCCCAGAGCTCCTTCCTGAAGAGCAGGAGCGTGTTGTTGAAGAAATTGCGGCATTTTACGGAGTGCATAAATAGTTTGACTAAGTTAGACTATATAGCAATTTCTTAAGTAAATAATGGAGGTATCAGCCAATGATGTATCCGTTCTTTGACCCGACTATGGTATTGCTCATACCGGCGTTGATTTTTTCGATGTGGGCACAGTTCAAAGTAAAAGGAACATTTGCCAAATACAGTGAAATAAGAGCCAGACGCGGTGTTTCCGCAGACCAAGTGTCAAGGGCGCTTCTAGATAAATTCGGGCTTCAGGGAATTCGCGTGGAGCGTATCGCCGGAGAGTTGACAGACCACTATGATCCCGGTGCTAAAGTTCTGCGCCTCTCCGATTCCGTAGCGGGAAACACCAGCATCGCTGCTATTGGTGTTGCCGCGCACGAAGTTGGACATGCGATACAGGACAAAGAAGGTTATGCCTTTCTTCGTTTCCGCAATACTATCGTTCCTGTTGTGAATATTGGTTCAATGCTCTCTATGCCGCTGTTTTTAATCGGACTGCTGATGGGGTCGCTCAACTTACTGAACCTTGGTATATTGCTTTTCTGCGGTGTGCTGGTCTTTCATTTGGTGACGCTGCCGGTGGAATTTGACGCCAGTGCCCGTGCTCTGAAACTTTTATCGGAGACAGGGCTGCTTGCCGGAGACGAAATCGGCGGAGCTAAATCTGTGCTCGATGCCGCAGCGCTTACCTATGTCGCGGCTTTGGTAATGACAGTACTCCAGCTTGTAAGATTGCTTGCTCTGCGCGGAATGCGCAGAGACTAGGATAATAGTGTAGAATAAACAGGGGTAGCTTGCGCTGCCTCTGTTTTGCTGTTTTGACCGTTCCATGAGACGGCGCCGGATGCGCCAACCATATAGAGGTGATTGACCCAGATGAGAGGCATTGAAGCCGCTCTTCAGATATACGGCGAGGTCGAAAACGGTGCGTTCGCCGCTGAAGCGCTGAGAAAATTGTACACAAATATAGCTCCTTCCGATAGAGTTCTGACTGCGACCTTGGTCTATTGTTCCTTGCGGCGTCAGGGACTATGGAAGCATCTGCTTCTTAAATATTGCAAGCGCAACGCCAGAGAATTACCGGTACACACTGCAAACGCCTTGATTATCGGCATAGCTGGCATCGTAGAACTGCGTTATTTTGCTCTTCCTGTACTGATAAACGCCGTGGTTCAGGCTATCAAAGCCCATGGAGACGAACGCGACATTGCGCTTGTAAACGCAGTGCTGCATACTGTAGCTGATGAGGCTAAGGACTATCTTCTAGAACTAAAAAAAAGCGGCGCTTTAAGAGATTTGGCTCTCTACTGGGGGGTGCCTGGATGGGCTGCTGCGCAGTGGTCAAAAGACACTTCTATACATGAGGCGAAGCGCCTTGTGCGCCTGAGCGGTATGAGGACCTATCTCTCCTTGCGCCTTTCCCAAGGTATTGACAGAGAGGAATTCCTTGAAGAATACCGCGCCTCCGGACGCAAAGCATGGGCATCTCCATTATTGTCATCCTCCATACGTACAGCATCAAATCCCTACCCCCTGGAGCTTCCCGGGTACGGCGAAGGGAAAATAACACCCCAAAGCGAATCTTCGATGTTTGTTCCGGAAACCTTCTGCAAAAAATACAAAGGCGGTAAAATTCTTGATATGTGCTGCGGCAGAGGTATTAAGACAGGACAGATTGCTAACCTTCTTCCCGATGCGCGGGTAGAGGCTTGGGACTTGTCCGAACCGAGAGTTAAATCAGCTAAGTTTGAAATGATGAGAATGCACGCCGAAGAGAGAGTTTGCTTCAAAGCGGGAGATGCTCTTACCTTGGTTCCCGATGAGACCCCTCAGGCGATACTGCTTGACGCGCCTTGTTCGGGCAGCGGCACATGGGGCAGGCATCCTGAAAGCAAATGGCGCTGCTCTCCCGAAAATGTCACAGAGGCAGCGGAGCTTCAGCGTAAACTTTTGGACAGAGCCGTTTCATTAGTAGCACCCGGAGGCATTATTGCCTACAGTACTTGCAGTTCTTTCAGAGAAGAAAACGAAAAAGTTGTGGCGTCGGTAATGGCGCAGCACCCTGAACTTGCAGACGTTCCCGTGGAAAGAGCGAGCAAACTGATGCTGAAGGGTAAACCCTATGGGACGGTAATTCTCCCTGTTCTGCCCTGGGTTGACGGATTCTATATTGCGCTCCTCTCTAAACGCAAATAGTCAGGAGGTATGTTTATATGAACAAAATTCACCGATGGGGAATTATCATAGCATTTCTTGTAATAATCGTCTGTGCCTGGATTGGAATAAGGGCGGTCTTTGTTGAGGACAACGATTCATCTGTTCCCGCGGTCGTCGGCATGCCCCTTATTGACGCGGTAGACATGCTTCAGAAGGAAGGCCTGCTAGCCAAAGTGGATAAAGTGGACTCTCCGGAAAAAGCAGATACAGTCGTCTCTCAGAGTTTGGCTAAGGGAGAAAAGGTCTCCAGAGGAAAGATTATTTTGCTGAAAGTCAGTAAGGGCGGGGCGATAATGCCTATTCCGGATATCAGGGGACTCAAATACGAAGAGGCTGTTGCTCGTCTGGGAGAAGCTGGTTTTAAAGTGGACAAAATCCTCAGGGTTACAGATAAAACCAAGCCTGTCGGCACTATCATAGCACAGAACCCTTCTGCACCGCAGAATGTCTCCGCCAACACGATGGTGAGTCTGCTTATTAGTTCGGGAATATCGGGAAACAGTTCTTTTGTTGAAGTTCCAGACTTACTGGGGCAGAATATTGACGTGGCGGCCCAAGTTCTTGAGCAGCTGGGACTGACGGTGGGAACATCCACAGAACAGCCTTCCATCTCTGTGCCGGCTGGGACAATCATTAAAACAAACCCTCAGAAAAGAGCTAAAATTCCCGCCGGAACAAAAATAGATTTAGTCTTCGCAAGAGCACCTCTTGAAGGAGAAACGACTGGGGAAGACCCGTCTGCGGCAGTTAGGGACAAAGAGCGCGATCAGGCTGTAAGAACAGTGGTTGTGAGGGATACAGTGCCAGTACCGCTGCCTGTGAAGGTTGTCCCTGTGACTATTGACAAACCAAATGATAAAACTGCCAAAACGGACAAAGCTGTCTCTGCGGCGCCAGTGAAGAAAGAACCGGCGGCAGAAGTGAAAACGGAAAAACAGGCGGAGGTAAAGCCTGCGGAAGATGTGACACCCAAGCGCAGCGTACCTGACAGCAATGGTTCGAGAAAAACTGCCAAAATCAGATATCAGGTCCCTCCTCTTAGCAAACCGCTGTCTTTGAAAATAGAGATGAAGGATTCAGCGGGAACCAGAGTGCTGAAGGATATAACTGCTAAAAGCGGAGAATATATATCTTTAAATGTTCCTTACAGCGGTGAGGCTACCGTGATAATTTTGCTGGGAGGCGACTTTGTATGGCAGGATCGTTTCAACTGATCAACCTGAAAAAAGATAAACCGGTATTAATATCGCCGTCGCTGCTGTCGGCTGATGTTTTGAATATGGAACGCCATATAGATATGCTTGAAGGTGAGGCAGACTGGCTTCACTTGGATATAATGGACGGTCATTTTGTGCCCAATCTTTCGTACGGCCCCTCTCTTCTTAAGGCCCTGCGCAAAAGATATCCAGAAATGTTTTTGGATGTGCATATTATGGTGGAGCCTGCGGAGGCTTTTACGGATATGTTTATCGAAGGCAAGCCCTCAGTGCTGACGGTACACGTTGAAGCGACCCCTCATATTCATCGTGTGCTGCAAAAAATCAGAGGCATGGGCATCCCTGCCGGCGTATCAATAAACCCTGGTACGCCTGTTGAGGTGCTGCGTCCAATTTTAAATATGGCCGATTTGATCTTGGTCATGTCTGTTAATCCCGGCTACGGAGGGCAGACCTTTATCCCGGAGACACTTGAAAAAGTCAAAGCTCTCGCTGAATGGCGCAGCACCAGCGGTGCTGAGTATCTCATTGAAATGGACGGAGGACTTGGTACTCACAATATCGCACAGGCGGTTTCCTGCGGTTGTGACGCAGTTGTGGCAGGAAATGCTATTTTCGGACAGCCTAACCCTGCTGAGGTAATCAGAACAATGCGCAACGCAAGTGTGCGGCCGAAGGGAGGTAGTATCCAATGGCAGACGAACTTCATTCCAAAGAAACAATGAAGAAAGAAGATAATCATGAAAGCAAGGCAAGAGAGCCGAAATATTCACCTGCCGAGCTGGGAGCTAAACTAAAAGCTCTCCGCGAAGCGCAGGCGATCTCTGTCGCCGATGTTTCTGAACATACAAAAATTCAAAAACACTACATTGCCGCCATCGAAGATGGAAATTTGGCGGCACTGCCCAAAGGACCCTACATTCGCAGCTTTGTGAAGCAATATTGCACATACCTTGAGGCTACGGACCTTTGGACTTTTTACGATGAGCTGACCAACAGTCAAAAGGTCGTTGTCCCTGCTCATGAGATCAAAGAAGAACAGAGCTACGCCAATGCCGAGCCCACGGTTTTCAAGCCCAAATCCTACCTGTGGATCTACATTATCATGGCGATTTCTATCAGTGCTGCTTGCTGGATAACCTGGCAATACCGAACTGACATCAGCGCGGTGGCGACGAACCCTGTGAGCGGCGGCACTGCGGTACTGCCTGAACCGGAAAAACCGCAAGAAAGTGCGCCTGAATCCAAACCTGCGGTACCGGCGTCGGCAGATGCTGCCGCGCCGTCAGTTAGTGTTGCTCAGCCTGCATCTGTAGATCTAGGCTGGATGGACGGCAAAAAGCCTCAACCAGCAAAACCGGCGGCTCCCGCAGCCCAAGCAACGCCTGTCTCAGCTGATGCACCTCAGCCTACGTCTGAGCCAGCAGTTCAAAAAAGGGAGCTGAAAATTATTCCTGCCGGTACTGTCTGGATAAAAGTAAGCCAAAACAGAAAGACTATGTTTGAAGGCATCATTAGAAACGGAGAAGAAAAAAGCTACACTGTTTCCGATTCCGTTCCACTGAGGGTAAGATTCGGCAACCCGGGAAAGACGAACGTCTCTTGGGGCGGAAACACAAATCCTCCCGCTGATTCAGGAGACAAGCCCGTTACTAGATACTACTGGTCTGACGGTAAGGTTACCGATAAACTATAGACGTCTGTAAATAACAGTTCAGCCCGAAGCTTAGCTTCGGGCTGAACTGTTATTTACAGGATCCGTTGATCATATGTACAGCCTGCGTAACAGACTGACCGCGTCGTACTTTATATGTGCTTGGATAAACAGATGATTTACGCAAACTAAAGATTTGTAAAAATCACATATCTCACGAGATCATAGATTGCGCTTCTGTGCTAATAATCAGCGTACCAAGCGCCGATTACTGTTGAATGCTTGCTATTTGGTCCGTGTTTTCACTAAACAACCGAAAATTTTACTGATATTAGTTGGTCGTGACCTGAGTTTCTTTTGAACCCATGATGTTGCAGGTGACCTGAACTCTCAGCTTTGTTCCGGGCTTAATGTCCTTTAACAAAACCGTATCAGTAAACTGCTCGGGCGAATCCTGTTTACTGTACTGTTTCATCAATATCTGCTTATTGCCGTCAAGGATGGTCAGCGAGAGAATGTAGTGTTTTGAAACATCATTGACACTGTGTTCTGCTGTGACGGTCAAAGCGTGCTGTGCTCCGTTCCAAGAAGCTGTGACGCTCTTAGGCGGATGTGCCCAGGCGCTGCAGGTAAATATTAAAAGAACGGAAAGTGCTGCCGCTGCTGTGAATAATTTTTTCATAGTCAACACTCCTTTTACAATTATTCTAACATAGTTGCTAGAGTATCTCGGCGTCGTAACCAGCTTCATCGATAATTTCGAGTATCTTAGATGAATCCAGCTCCGATTCCACAAGCACCAGTTTGGTCTCAAGATCCAAAGACTTGACAGTAGCTTCTGCATTGGCAAATGCGTCGCGGATGCGTTTCTCGCAGTGAGAACAACTCATATCGGGGATTTTGATTTTAATTTCAGCCATAATTGCTACCTCCTGATCATTTATCTGCAGAACCGGCTATGCGCAGCGAATTGAGAATTACTGTAATCGAGCTTGCCGCCATGGCCGTTTCTGCCGCTATCGGGTGCAAAAGTCCCGACATTGCGAGTGGTATTGCTATTATATTATAAATAAACGCTCCAAAGAGATTTTGCCGGATAATATTCCAAGTTTTATCGGAAATCCTTACCGCTTTGACAATTTTCGAAATACCGCCGCTGAGAATGACAATATCGGCACTATCAACAGCCAAATCCATTCCGCCTCCCATTGCAACCCCGACATGGGCACCTTTAAGCGCCGCGGCGTCATTAATACCATCACCGGCCATCAGCACCTTTTTACCTTTACTTTGCAAATTTTGGACGATTGCCAGCTTATTTTCCGGGCGCACTTCCCAGCGCACGTTGTCAATGCCTGCCTCTTGAGCTATTCTAAGAGCAGCTCCCATTCTGTCGCCAGTCGCCATAATCGGCTCTATTCCCAAAGACTTCATCTCTTTTACGGCAGAGGCGGAGTCTTCCCTGATAAGATCAGTAATGGCGAAATATCCAACTACCGTGCCGTTCTTTTTTATCTCAACCACTGTGCGCTCCTTGTCATACTTTTTAGAGTTTAGCTGGGGACGTCCTGCAAACCACTTAGTATCTTTCCAAATGCCTGTGACTCCCTCTCCTGCGATCTCGGTAATCTCGTCAGGCTTATCTGCCGGTTCCGCTTTGCTGATAACGTTGATAATCGCCTGAGCAAGAGGATGCCCTGAAGAAGATTCCAGTGCATAAACATAGGGACGGGCCTCCTCGGGAAGATCCCATTCCGTTACCGAGGGCTCGCCTCTGGTTATTGTGCCTGTCTTGTCAAGGATGGCGCAGTTTACCTCGCGCAAAGTCTGTATGGCCTCCGCATTTCTGATAAGCAGCCCAATTCTGGAGGCTTCACCGGTACTCACAACCAATGCTAAAGGAGTTGCCAGCCCCAGAGCGCAGGGACAGGCGATTACCAATGTGGCGACGAAGGCGTAGGCCGCTGCTCCCGAAGGAGAAGAAAAAGCCGTTCCCCATGGCAGATAGGCAGCAAAAGGTGCGAAAAATTTTGCCATAGACGGAAACATGAAAAACCACGCTAGCGCGCTTATTGAGGCTAATAAAATCACTGCGGGAACAAATTTTAAAGTTATGCGGTCAGCCATCGCTTGAAGCGGTACTTTGCTCCCCTGTGCCTCGCGCACCAAGTCAAGCATTTGGGAAAGAAAGGTATCCTCTCCCGCTTTGGTGGTTTTGATAATCAATGTTCCGTAAAGGTTCATCGCTCCTCCGGTAACATTGTCTCCGGATTCTTTAATAATTGGCAGCGATTCACCTGTAAGCATCGATTCATCAACTCCAGAGTGCCCCTCCTCAACAATCCCGTCAAGGGGAATTCTCTCTCCGGCGTTGACGCGGATCAGCGTTTCCGGTTTAACCGCAGCTGTAGGAACCATTCTGGTCTCGTCTCCAATGATGACTCTGGCTTCCCGCGGCTGTAGGTTCAGCAGCGCTTTTACTTGCTTTGCGGCGCGGTCTCTTAAATGAGATTCAATATATCTGCCGGTAAGGTGCAGCATCAATATCATCACACCCACTGTGCCAAAAGAGGGGATATTCAATCCCATAAGGTTCATTACGCATGTTATCCACGAAGCCGCAGCGCTGATAGCTATCAATGTGTCCATATTGGTATGGGCGTGAGTGACTGCGATCCAAGCTCCGCGCAAAGTTTTCCTGCCGCCGTAAAAAATTGCCGTCCCGCCAGCGATAAGTTCTAAATATCCGTACCAATGAAAATGTATCCCGAAAAACATGTGTATAAACATTAAAACAGAGAGCGGAATTCCGATAGCCATGATAAAAATCAAATCAACTCTGGCCTCTTTAAAGCGAACCTCGTCAAGGTCTGCGGGGGCGTCTTTTAAAATGTTATAACCGCTCTTTTTTACGGCGGCCTCCAACATTTCGAAGGTGACATTATCTGACGCTGCGACAAAGAGACTCTCTGTCGCTAGGTTTACGGAGACAAAAGTTACACCCTCGATTTTGGCTACAGTTCGTTCAACAATGCGCGAACATGTCGTGCATGTCATACCTGTTACCCTAAAATTCATTTTATTTTCGGTATTTTCCATTATATATTGCCCCTTAATGACAAATTTTCAAATTTGGGCTTGCCTCTTTAGAAAACATAGGTATAATATCTTACGTTGGTTGGAGAGTTGTCCGAGTGGTCGATGGTGACTGACTTGAAATCAGTTGGGTGTCACAGCCCCGGGGGTTCGAATCCTCCACTCTCCGCCATATAATTTGCTTTCTAGCGGTTCCGCATTGCGGAGCCGCTTTATTTATGCCTATATTATGAGTTAAGACCTCTCTGATACAGGTTTTTTTGCTGATTAGAATTATGAGTAAAGAGGCGCAAAAATATTATTATAATAAACAATATACGATTTTAAATTACAGGAGATCTGTTTTTAAGATTTTTGCGTAGCGCTATTGTTAAGGTAAGTTATCGTGCTATTATTTATTCATATTTTTGTATGGGAGGCGTGTTAATATCAAACACGGCAACGGGGGATTTACTCTTGTAGAAATACTGGCGGCAGTCATTATTATCGGTGTCATCACAGCATTTGCGTTACCTAAATATTTTCGCTCTGTTGACAAAGCTGACGAGGCTGCCTGTATCGGGAATATTGAAAAAATCAAAACCTCATACTCCGCGAATAACTTTGACAGCTCGCAGCCATTTAAAGACGCTGTAAAGGGCGTAATGGCAGCTATCCCCAATGCCACGACAGAGTCCGCAAGCGACGCGGAATGCGTATTTGGCGGTATGTGTCCCGACGGAGGTAAATACACAATTAAGAAGGAAGGAGAACGTGTTTTGGTCACATGCTCCGTTCACAACGCTCCTGTTACCGCTGTCACATTGGATAAAATTATCCAGGCCATTTTATCAATGGCGGATGATCCTAACTCAGCACTCTCTGATTATTTTTCAAAATACAGCAGCGGTAGTAAATCTCTGGATTCGGAAGGCATGAACTGGGCTCCCGATGTCAGTGCAGAGTTAAATAAAATTATCGGACAAGACATATCTGACTGTTCGTGGCGTGTCTGGACTAAATATGACAGCAGCGGAAAGCCGCAAGGATATAATATTTTCTGGACCCAAAGTAATATTTCCGGGCTTAAAGTAGGGGACATCGTTTCAGCCAGCAAGTACAGCGGCTGCGATAACCCATCAAACCCGACCATTATTTCAGGAACGATGACAATCAAAGAAAGTACTGACGGTATCAACAAGTTTAATATTCTTGACGGAGGCAGTTTTACTGCTGACTAGCGTATATTAAGGATACTCCGATTATATGTACAGCTCTTGTCGCAGGCAGGCCGCATCTGTCGCTCCAATTGATATAAGCTTGTATGGAAAAACGGCCGAATTGCACAAATCAGAAAAGCACCGCTTTTGCTCTCTGGCGGCACGTGTCAGCTGCATTCTGCTGTTTGGGTAAACTAAACGATTGATGCATAAACTAAGTTTGATTTCCGCACGAGGTCATGAAATTAGACTCTCTGCTGATAATCAGCGGATCATACGCTGCTTGGTATTGAAGGCTTGCTATATAATCAGTCTTTACTTGGGATACGTCTGGATTCAGATAATATAAGCTAAATGTCAAGGAGGTGGAATAATGAGAGAGATATCAGCTGAAGAATACACTGCCGCAGTTGTTGACGGATCATTAAAGATGCCGGTGGTGCTGGACATATGGGATCCAACATGACCTCCCTGCATATCGTTGGCTCCTAAATTTGCGGAGTTGGCTGCGAGATACGGGGACCGTATAGTTTTTATGAAGATGAACAGAGGCGAAAACCGTGAAATAATGAAGATGCTCAAGCTGCGCGGAGTACCTACGATTATCTTCATGGATAAAAAGGAAGAATTTGCCCCTCGCCTTGTTGGAGATACTGGTGCTGTGCCTGAAAAGATAGAAGAGGCCATTACTTCTTTTTTGAAAATATAAATTGCAAACTATTGGAGGAGAACAGATGCTGAAGAAAGTTATACTATTTATCTGTGCCGCGGCGATTATTGTCTCAGCGGCACCGGTGTTTGCCGCATCGAAGTTTCACATTGGCGTTGTAACAGGAACGGTTTCACAAGGCGAAGATGTTATCAGAGGTGCAGAAAAGCTTGTTGAAATGTACGGAGATGTCTCAAAGGGCGGAATGATAAAGCACATCACCTATCCAGACAACTTCATGCAGGAAATGGAGACAACCATCGCCCAGATAGCAGGGTTGGCGGACGACCCCAAAATGAAGGCGGTTATCGTTGTCGAGGGCGTTCCCGGAACAGCGGAAGCGTTCCGCCGTATAAAAGATAAGCGCAAGGATATTCTCTGCCTCACAGGACAGCCTCAGGAAGACCCCAATGTAATTGGGGCGGTCGCCGACCTTGCTGTAAATTCAGACACCTTGGCCATGGGATACATCATGCCTGCCGCTGCGAAAAAGCTCGGTGCAAAGACCTATGTGCACATCTCTTTCCCGCGCCACATGAGCTATGAGCTTCTATCCCGCCGCAGAAAGATTATGGAGGAGGCATGCAAAGACCTGGGGATAAAATTTGTCTTTGAAACAGCGCCTGACCCTACAAGCGATGTGGGCGTGGCAGGAGCCCAGCAGTACGTGCTTGAAAAGACCCCCGCATGGCTCAAAAAATATGGCAAAAACACTGCCTTCTTCAGCACCAACGATGCCCAGGTAGAGCCGCTGCTGAAGCAGATAACCGCTCATGGAGGCTACTATGTGCAGACCGACTCACCGCTTCAGGGCTATGCCGGAGCTCTTGGAATAGACTTGAGTAAAGAAAAAGGCAATTGGAAGGCTATTGTCGGCAAGATCGAAAAGACAATTGTCTCCAAGGGAGGCAAGGGACGCCTTGCCACCTGGTCATACCCATCGGGCTACTGCATCGCTGCCGGACTGGGCGAATATGCCAAGAGAGTTGTTGAGAAAAAGGCCAAGATGAAAAAAGAAGCTGATGTAATGAAAGCTTTTGAAGTATTCTCACCTGGTCTCGCTTGGAACAGCAGCGCTTACATCGATGGGGCCACCGGCGCCAAAATGAAGAACTTCCTGCTTCTCTATCAGGATACCTACGTTTTCGGCAAAGGTTCCCTAGGCATGAACAAAATCAAAGTTCCAGAAAAGTACTACAGAATCAAGTAACAGTGATAAATAGTAAAACGGCTGATACCGCACGGATATTATCTTCGTGCGGTATCAGTTATATTTGTCTCATTGTGGTAAAATTTTAGACAGACTAACCGACGTGGAGGTAATACAATGAAAAAGACAGCGATTGCACTTCTTCTCATTCTCATCGCCGCGATTCCGGCTTTTGCCGCCTTTGGTTCTAAGGGACAAATTCCAGGCGGGGAGCCCGTAGAGTATCGGGGGCTGAAAATAACTTCTGAAGGCGTAAATGTCATCATTATCAATAGAGGAGATAAAACGGTAAAATTCTCCGCTGCCTGCACCTTTATCAATGAAAGACGGGCGGAAGTGGGGGACTTCTTTATTGAAGAAATAACGTTGGCGCCCATGGAACAGAAACAGATTACTAAAATATACCTCAAAGGCGACGCAAAACAGAGCAAAAAGGCAGAATCCCTACGCTGGACAATATATACGCTGGAAGTGCAGTAACTCCAAATTAATTTCATTATCGCTTAAGCGCATAAAAAGAGACCGACAGATGCAAGTCTGTCGGTCTCTTGCTTATCCAGTTGCAGAATCAGAATTTATATATTGTCTTCTCTATGCACATGACGAAAAACCTTGCGCTGTATATAAAATGTTTCTGCCTTTCATGATATCCTATAGACGAGTCAAATAAACAGGTATTTTTATTTACAGCAAAGCTGTTGTGCTTTGAGGTTTAGTGCACAGTTGTCACGGTCCTAGCTAGATGACGGTGATGCCAAGCAGCCTGGCCAGCTCGACAGCCTGTAAAGCGCTTATCCTTAGCCCCTTAAGCTCGCTGAAGGAGTCTGAAATAGTTATCCCCTCGATGCGGCAGCTTGCCATATTAAGACCATTGAGCGATGTTTTAAAAAAATCTGCTTTAGTAAAATCGACATCTTCTATCATCAGCTTCTTCAACTTGGCCTCGGCAAAGCCGACTTCCCTAAAATTGCTTTCACTTATTGAACAGTTCTCCCAAATCGTTCCCGTTAGGTTTGCGTAGGCGAAGGAACTCTCTTCTATTCTTAATTTGCGGAAAAAGGCTTTTGTAAAAGAGCTTCCCATGCTTTTTGAGCCCTTGATATTTGAATCGCGCCAAAAAGTATCTGCGAAACTGCAATTAGAGATGTCGCAACACTCAAAAAACACGTCATTGAACCTAGCACCCGAAAAGCTGCAGCGGTTCAAATGGCATTTTGTAAAACGTACCGAGGTGAATTTAATTCCGGAGAAGTCAAGTTCAAGTGAGGTTTCATTCTCAAAAGAGAGTTCTTCGATCAAGCCCTCGTCTTCCATTGCTCTGATAATGGTTTCCTCTAGCATCTTGACGCTCCTTGCACAATGTTGGAATAAAAACGCTGCTTGCATAAAAACTAATTGGGCTGACTGCATGTGTGGCTTAGGTTGCCGGGAGGTGCGTCTGCTGCGATGGAGTATTGATATGTGCTTGGATAGAAAAATCTGCTTAATCGCACAAATCAAGAAAACAGCAATTCTGCCCCTCTGCCCGTACGTTCCGGCTACAGCCTCCCTGCTTGATAAACAAAACTAAGCAATTGATGGAGAAACAAAGTTTGATTTACGCAAATCAAAGATTTGCGTAGATCACTTCCCGCACAGAACGGACAGCCTCCGTTTTGGTTCTCTGCTTATAACCGGCGGAGCGCACGTCTGTTATTATCGAAGGTTAACTATTAAATCAGCGTTCCCCAGACCTCTGGGGTTTTGGCAGTCCCTTTACAGAAGGTGCGCAGCGGGCAATTCCTCTCTTTTACGATAAAACCTTTGAGGCAAGCTCCGCTATAGCAGCGTCAGTTTCTTCCGCCGCACCGCTGACTCCGAGAGCGCCGATGACAGAGTTATCCCTTACTATCAGCTTCCCGCCGCCCATCAAACAAATGCTCTTATCATAACGAAGCTTTACCAATATCCCGTCTGGTTTCTTGACCAAGTGCGCCAATGCGGAGGTATCACAGCCCAAGCGCAGCGCCGTAAGGGCCTTTTGCTGCGCGTAGGCTATACATTCCGTTTCTGATATCTCCATGTTTTGAAAAGTCATCAACGATCCGTTGGCGTCAAATACGGCTATTGCTAGCTTTTCTCCGCGTTCCGCAGCTTCATTTCTGGCTGTGTCCGCTAATAAGACAGCCTGAGTAAGGGTCATTACTGCTTCCTTCTTTTACGCTCGGCGCGCAGCTTCTTTACAAAACGGGTGATGCGTTTCATGGCTTCGCGCAGTTCATCAAGAGAATAAGCATAAGAAATTCTCACGTGTTTGTCGCCGCACTCTCCAAAGGCGGAACCGGGCACTACTGCTACATTTTCCGCTTTTAACAGTGCGGTGCAAAAATCTTCGGAGCTCATGCCGAACTCTGCTATTTCCGGAAATACATAAAAAGCGCCGAAGGGCTCAAAGCAAGGAAGTTCCAGCTTGCGGAAAGAGTCCATAAGGTAGCGGCGCCTTTGGTTGTATGACTCCTTCATTGTCTGAATGTCCTTATCGCCGTAACGCAGCGCCGCGATTGCCGCGTACTGGCTGGTTGTCGGCGAGGACATAATTGCGAACTGGTGAATCTTGAGCATGTATTGGGTGATACCTGCGGGAGCAAGAACGTATCCCAACCGCCAGCCCGTCATCGCATAGGCTTTGGAAAAGCCGTTAATCAAAATGGTTCTTTCCTGCATTCCCGGCATGGAGGCTATACTGACGTGCTCGCCGCCATAAGAGAGCTCGGCGTATATTTCGTCTGTAATGACCAAAAGGTCATGTTTAATGATAACTTCGACCAGTGGCTCCAAATCTTTTTTCTCCATAATGGCGCCTGTGGGGTTGTTGGGGTACGAAATCATCAAAGCCTTTGATTTAGGCGTAATAGCGGCTTCCAGCTGCTCTTTTGTCAAGCGAAATTCTGTATCAGCTGTAAGTGAAACCGTCACCGGCACACCGTCCGCAAGCGCAATGCAAGGCTGATAGGAGACAAAGCAGGGTTCGGGGCAGATAACCTCGTCTCCGGGATTTAGTATCGTGCGCAATGCAATGTCTATTGCCTCGCTGCCGCCGACTGTGACTATTACCTCACTCTTACTGTCGTATGTCAGATGGTATTTGCGCTTGATGTATGAGCAGATCTCTTCACGCAACTCTGCCAAACCGGCATTGGAAGTGTAAAAAGTTTTGCCCTGCTGCAAAGAATACATGCCCTCTTCGCGAATATGCCAGGGGGTATCAAAATCAGGTTCTCCTACTCCAAGTGAAATTACATCCGGGATCTCGTTGGCGATGTCAAATAGTTTTCTGATTCCGGAAGGTTTTATCGCTTTAATCTTTTCACAAATTACATCTCTCACGGTGTTACAACCATCCTCATATCTTTTTTAGGTTCTACTAGCGATGTTCCATGGTCCTTGTATCTTTTAAGCACAATGTGTGTGGCTGTACTGTTAACTTCGTCCATCACAGCGAGCTTTGAAGAGACAAAAAAGGCTATCTCTTTCATGGTAGCTTTTTTCAAAATAACGGTGAAATCGTAGCCGCAAGCTGACATCAGGTAGAGAGACTCTACTTCTGGAAACTGATAAATCTTTTTGGCGATATTGTCATAACCCTTGCCGCGCTGCGGTGTGACTTTCAGCTCTATCAATGCTGAGATCTTGTCATCGTCAGTCTTTTCCCAGTTTACAAAAGCGTGGTAGCCGCAGATAATATGTTCCTTTTCCATCTTAGCTATCTCATCTGCCACGTCAGATGTTTCCTGTCCCAGCATTACCGCGATCTCTTCCGTTGTGAGTCTGGCGTCTCTTTCCAGCAGTTCGAGAATTTTCTCCCTTGTTTTGCTGTCCATCTATCAGCCCTCCCAATGTTATTTTGTAAAATATAGATTCTCACGCCTTTGTTCCCATCAGTCAAGAGAAAACTTTGCAAAAGAGGTGTAAATGCAAAAATGATTGTCTGCTGACACAATATTATTTCTTTGATTTACAAAAGATGCTAATGAAAATATCGTTATCTGCGATAGATTTGTTTTTTTATCGTGGCTGACGGGAGTGTTTCCTCCCGTCAAAGAAACTAAATATTTCTGTACCTGCCCATAACGATAATATCAGTGTACCTGCCCTCGGTAATAGAGGCATATTTTTTAAGCCCCTCTTTCTCAAACCCCAAGGATTCATATAGGTGAATGGCACCGCTATTTTCAGCAGCCACTTCCAGCTCGACACGTTTTAGCAAGAGCCACTTATCTGCCAGCTCAAGAAGCTGTGTGAGGATAGCCCTGCCTATTCCCATGTTTTGATAATTTGTATGCACTATAAGGCTTATATCGGCACTGTGCCTCATCCTGTGCTTCGCGGCGACATGAAGGCCACCCATACCAATAACCTTGCTGCCGTTTTCAGTGTAAATCTCCGCCGCCAGCATGTGGTCATTCTTTCCGAAAGACTGCATCACTGATTCTGTATGCGAAAGAGATTCGGAAAAGAGAGTGGGAATTGTTTCCATCACTCCGCGCATAGAGCGGATTTCGTTGACATCGCGCAAGTCCTCCGGTGCCAAAGCTCTAATGCTATATTCCATCTTGCGGCTCCAAATATTGCTCCCATTCCGACTCTTTAAAGCCGGCAAGAACCATTTTATCAGTGATAACCAGTGGGCGTTTGACCAACATCCCATCTGAGGCAAGCAAAGCTATCTGCACATCTTCACTCATTTCAGCCAGCTTCTTGCTCAGCTCCAGCTCTTTATATTTCATACCGCTGGTGTTGAAAAACTTCTTCAGCGGCAGACTGCTTTTACTATGCCACTCTTTAATCTCGGCGGCGGTGGGGTTGTCGGTTTTTATATCTCGCCAATGGTATTTTATTCCCTTGGCGTCAAGCCATGCACGGGCTTTTTTGCACGTTCCTCATGTAGGATAACAAACAAATAACATAAAAACCCCTCCTTAATTTTAAATGAAAGCAATAACACCATACACAACCTTGCGTTTGGCGGCACGCATAAACAACAAAAAACAAGCGGCGGAATCAAGCTTAATTAACAGCGATTATATCACCATAATAAAGGGGAGAACCGCCTGTTATGCAGACGATTCTCCCCTATTTATTCACAAGAGGTAAAAATTAGTGGCAGGAATGTCCGCCGCAGCCACGGCAAGAGCTTTCGCCCTCATCATGGTGATGCTCATGGTGGTCGCACTCTGCCTCGGGATTATCATGAATTCTGCCTGCTAGGTATCCTTCTACTGCCGCTTCAATCTTTCCGCTTACGCCGGAAACAAGCTCAATTCCTGCTTCCGCCAAAACATTTTTGGCCCCGCCGCCGATACCGCCGCAAATAAGCAAATCGACGCCGTTTTCCTTAAGGAACCCTCCGAGGGCGGCATGTCCGCTTTCTTCCGCATCGATAGTTTTCTGATCAGTTATTTTGCCGCCCTTGATATCAAAGATTGAGAAATATCTGGTATGTCCGAAGTGCTGAAAAATTTCTCCGCTTTCGTTTGCTGTTACCGCAATGCGCATGTCCTTCATATTATTGTCCATCCCTTCCAGCATATCTGCTGCCGGTGTCATCCAGCCGGCAACGCTCTTCTCAATGTTCCCGCTGTCGCAAAGTGAAGCTGTCTGCGGGTCAAGCGGTATCTTAGCCAGAACCCTTATTCCGTGTTTAGCGGCAATTTCGTCTACACTGCTTTCGCCAAAAATCTTGATTTTCTTGCCGCAATCCGGGCAGACGACATGGCTCATATTCTCAACAATGCCAAGAATGGGAATATCCATCTGGCATGCCATGTTGACCGCCTTCTGCACAATCATCGAGACCAATTCCTGCGGTGAAGTAACGATAATAATGCCGTCAAGCGGCAGGGATTGAAACACAGTAAGTGGCACGTCGCCTGTTCCTGGAGGCATATCTACAAACATATACTCTACTCCAGTCCAAACTACGTTGCTCCAGAACTGTTTCACCACGTCGGCGATTGCCGGGCCGCGCCAAATAACAGGTGCAGTGGCGTCTTCGAGCAGAAGGTTTATAGAAATAACATCGGTACCGCCTCTTGTTGTTACGGGAAGGATTCCGTGCTCGTTGGCTTTTGCTTTAGTCTCCAGCCCGAAAACTTTCGGTATTGAGGGGCCGGTGATATCAGCATCAAGAATAGCCGTCTGATAGCCGCGTCTCTGCATCTCCACCGCAAGCAGAGAAGTTATCATCGACTTGCCCACTCCGCCCTTACCGCTGACAACTCCGATAACCTTTTCAACGGAGCTAAGCGGGTTTAGTTCAGCCCTGAAATCGCGGGACTCACAATTTTCATTGCAGCTTCCACACTCATGCGTGCAGCTCTCACTCATACTTCTGCATCTCCTTCAACCTCGCTGTTGTTTTTATTGAGGAAACGGCAGTTACGGCAGACTGCCTTGCCGTTGCAGCATGTTTCCGCTATTTCATAGTGTCCGCCGTTAATGAATATGCCCTTGCCGCAGCATAACGCTTCGGCGATTTTCGCATGAGCGGAATAGAGAATGCGCTGCAAAGTTCCCCGTGAGACAGCCATTCTCTCGGCGGCGCTGTCCTGCTCCATAGATTCAAGGTCGCAAAGGCGGATACTTTCCAGCTCTTCAATAGATAGAAGAATAAATTCATTGTTGCCGCAATCAGGCGTGAATCTAATGTTCTCTGGTTCACAACAGACGCGGCGGCACTTCATACCTCGCGGCATTGTCATCCCTCCGCTCACTCTAAGCATGTGCATATGCACACAAAAGAATATAGATTGCATACGCACAAAAGTCAAGAGTGGATTTAAAAGCAATAATATTAGCTATTTGCTATACGTTATTGCTGTGCCAGTCAGATCTAAAACTATTTTATATCAAGAATGCTTATTTTTAACTAATAATGCAAAATAATATCGTTATTTTTTAACAAAAATATCATTTTAATTTGCATAAAATCCATAAAACATAATGTGTTTTCTATAGGTAAAAAGCATGATTGTTTATTTTTTTCTAGAGACCGCCGGTTATGAAATTCACTCACTGAAAATAAGTTCAAAACAACTTCTTTACGGGAATGCTTGCTGAGACGAGGTTTTCTCATAAGATAATTTATTTATCTTTTGGTGCATCTCGGCATTAACAGCAAAAAACAGAATAATACATGAGTATATTGTTCAATGGTTTACAAAGGCATGTCATATTGACAAATAGCCTCAATATGTTATTTTATATTAGACATTCCAAGTCAACAATAAAACAACGATAAGTATTGTTGCTCTCTGAGCTTGAATGCTTACTTGGATTAGAAGATGCCGTTTTGCTGTTTAGTGGCAGAGCATTTTGTAAATAGCGCAGATGAGACAATGAGGGATGGAAAAAGATAGCGGATTAATGTGCTTAAGGCAGTAAAACACAAGGGAGTAACTTTTGTAAAAATTTAAAATCTTTGGTTTTGCTTAATAGAGGATGGCAGTGCATAAGGAGTGGTAGAGATGTTAAAAATTAAAAAATTGAGAAAACGTGTTTCTTTTGTGGGCAGGGGAATCTTTTTGCTGGCTTTGGTGTCACAGGGGATTCTATTCACAAACTTGTCGCTGTCCAAAGCTGACTTAGCTTACGCTGCGGACCCTATTGACCTTAGAAACGGTAGTAAAGCAGAGGTCATCAGCAGTGATATAAGTACCTACGGCAACAACGGGAGTCATGCAATACAAGCGTTTGATGGTTCTGAAGTCAAGGTGGCTGGCTCTACGCTGCATACGTCAGGAGATCATTCCTATGGTCTCAAGTTGGAAAAATCGTATCTGAAAATATCAGATGGCAGCACGTCTGAGACTTCCGGTAAATATGCACACAGCGTAATGCTAGACGCTTCCTCAGCGGATATTTCTGACAGCACTTTAAAAACCGGAGGTTATGCCTCCCATGCTATCGCCACGTTAGGTGCAACGGTGTTAAGTGCCGACCATCTATCTGCCTCTACATCTGGTGTTAGTTCTCATGCAGTCTATCTCTCGAAGACTTCTTTTGCAAAGATGACCAACTCAGAGCTGTTGGCAACGGGGGATAAATCATATGGATTTTACGCGCCAGAAGCTTCTGCGGATATCAGCGGCAGCAGAGTAACGACTTTGGGGAAATCAGGCTATGGGATATATGCTTCTTCTTCAGCTCTAGCTTTTCGAAACGGCAGTATTGTAACTTCAGGTGATGCCGCTCATGGTGTTCTTTCGAATAATAAATCCAACGTGAGTCTCAGTTCTGCTGCTATTGAGACACGCGGGAAACAATCGGCGGGGGTATATGCTCTCAGCAATTCATCTGCGGATATTACCGATGGCAGCAAATTAACCATTATTGGCGATGTAAGCTACGGTGTGCTTTCCATGTCCGGTTCGAAAGCTAAAATCAGCGGCTCGGCGATAGAGACACGCGGGAAACAATCTACCGGGGTATATGTATACAGCAATTCATCGGCGGATATTACCGATGGCAGTGAGATAACAACTCTTGGTTCCAGCAGTAACGGCGTGTTAGCGGGTGTAACCTCTTCCGTAAAGATGTCGGGAGCCAAAATAAAAACAGATGCTGATGTCTCACACGCAGTCGTAATTGCATCAGATTCCAGAGCAGAAATAAGCGGCGGCACAGAGATAATAACTTCTAAAGATAGTAGTTTTGGTGTTGGCGTGACTACGAAATCAAAAGCCACTATAGATAATGCCAGTATAAAGACACAGGGCAGGCAATCGCACGCTGTTTATGTTGCTGTAGCTTCTTCTGCAGACATAACAAATAGCCTTATTTCCACCAATGGAGACGCAGCCAGTGCGGTCTACATAAGCGGCCTTTCATCTGTCACAGTTGAAAGCTCTGATATCAATGTCAGCGGCACATCGGCATTTTTCCAGGTGGAAAACGGCGGGACTATAAATCTGAAAAGAGTTGTCCCTGCAGGTAAAAATGGAAACGATCTCCTTTTAACAAGTTCGCACGGTAATCTTAATGTCAGTGAAAGTGTCCTCGCGGGCAATATCGTTCAGAGTTCTGATTTGTCAAGTGCTGACGCAACGATGGCCGTCTCTTTGAAAGATAATAGTTCATGGAGCGGAGCCGCAAATGTTGTTAATAGAAACATGGCGGGTGTGAAGGTGGACCTCTCCGTTGACGGCAGCTCTGTGTGGAACGTGACCGGCGACTCCTATACCAACGGTGCTCTAGTCAACAACGGCGCTGTTAACTTTGGCAGCAGCAAGGAAGAGGGCTTCAAAGAAGTAAACGTTAATAGCTATGCTGCCGACGGCGGCGTTTTGGTCATGAAAACAGACCTCAAGGATAAAGAAGGATCTGACCTTCTGTTTGTAAAAGACAGTGCCACTGGCAAATCAGAGCTTCATGTGTACAACACAGCTCCCAGCGGTGCGGAGCGCTCAAATGCCCTGGTAAAAGTTATGGGCGACAGCAGCAATGCGGAATTTGTATTGGGGAACCCTGATATTATCGTCAATAATGTCGCCTACAGCTCCGCCGGAGCTTGGAAATACCGCCTGGCAAACGGGCCTCTTTTGGTTCCTATGGTAGCTTCTGCGTCCCCCGCCAAAGAGGCCTCTGCCGTAGTTCTGCCTACAGACAGCGCAGACCCTAAAGAATGGTATCTCCTCCGAGACGGCACAACGCCCACAGGGGACGCCATCACCAAA
>CAZFWP010000021.1:0-21559 GCA_964522805.1 uncultured Synergistaceae bacterium
AGATGGCAGTGAATTTGAAATTGAACTGGAAGGGCTGCTAATAAAGGTAACGGAGATAAAAGACCACCGCATGAGGAAAGCTACTGTGAATATTATCGCCGGGTAGGTCATTCAATAATTAAATTGGAATATAAAAATAAAAATCCCCTCATCAGGTTTGCACCAATGACTGTTAGGGGATTTTTTGCTTATTGTTAAAAGGCGGCTACTCTACAAACCTGACGATATCGCTAATCTCTTTGCGGTTTTTTGGGCGGATACTGTTGTCGTCTGAATATCCGAGTGCGATGACGACCCGTACAGTCTGATCTGAGGGGATATTAAGCAGCGATTTTACTTTGCTGTTGTCAAAAGTCCCCATTATGCAGCTCGATAGTCCCAGTTCCTGCGCCTGAATAGTAATCGCCAAAGCGGCGGCTCCGAGATCTCCCTGAGCGAAAAAGCCGGCACCGTAGGTCTCCTTTACAGCGGGCATAACCCTGGGTTCAGCCTCCTCGCAGACAGCAATCAGCACAGGCGCGTTTACGGAAAACTTGTTGCCTCCTAAGATCTGCAGCAGTTCTGCAAGTTTGCCCCTCGTGCTGCTTTCGGTCACAACGACAAAATTCCAAGGCTGGCTGTTGCATGCAGAAGGTGCCAGACGCGCGCAGTCAAGGCACTGCATAATTAGTCCTTTTTCCACAGAAACTCCATTATATGAACGGCAGCTATGCCGTTCCAGCATAAACTCTTTGAACTCTTTCATCAAAACATCTCCCCTCGTAAATTAGTAGAATATAGATTGTTCTCGTATGGTATCTATCCTAATATGTAAAGCATCACCGTCAAAGGCGGTATTTGCGTAATATTCATAAATTAAGCTCAGTGCTGAGCGCTACCGATGACGGAAAAACAAGAGGAGGAATAACTCATGCAGGCAAAATTTTTACACTTTAACTTCAATGTTTTGGATCTCCAAAAGAGCACTGCGTTTTACGAAAAGGCCCTAGGTCTAAAAGAAGTTTCACGCAAAGAGGGAGAGGGCTTTACCCTTGTATACCTAGGAGACGGCAGCGGTGGGTTTGAACTTGAACTTACTCTGCTTCACGACAGAAAGGAACCATATGACCTGGGAGAGTCCGAGTTCCATTTGGCGTTCCGGGTTGATGAGTATGATAAATACCACGAGCTTCACGAAGAAATGGGCTGTATCTGCTATGAGAACCATAAAATGGGAATCTATTTTATCGAAGATCCTGACGGCTACTGGCTGGAAATTCTTCCTGTCAGAAATTAAAAAGCCGCTGATTATATCCGCTGATTCTGTCACAGGCAGGCCGTGTTTGCAGCGTGGGCGTATTTATGTACGCTTCCGCTCCATTCACGGTCTGCCTGTTTGATGAACAGGCTAAGTTACTGATAGAGAAATAAAATCCGATTTACGCAAATCATTTATTGCCGCAAACTTACAACTGCCGTTTTTGGCTCTCTGCTTATACGGTCAATACCCCTAATCAGCTGATGAAACGTTGGTTATTACTGAAAGTTCTCCATTTAATAAGTGTTTCTCCATAGGTTGGACATTTGTGTAGCTGAACAAAACAGCATATTATTTTTTTCACAATCTGCACAGAATGCTTATATAAGTGAAAAAAAATTCATCTGCACGATGTTATTTACTAACTTATGAATTACTTGATGATTATGTTTTTAAGTGTATAATTCAAGAGTGGGGTGTCAATATTATGAAAAAGGAGGCATATGAAAGAAAATAGCTTTATTTATTTAAAGTGTATTAAACTGTACTCAATTTCGAAAAGGAGATGTTTTTCATGGATGCACTTACCGCTTTAGTTGTAAAAGCCAACGGGTTTATCTGGGGACTTTACTGTCTTATACCGCTTCTTTGCGGCACAGGTCTTTATTTTACTTTCAAGCTTAACTTTGTTCAGCTCCGCAAGTTCGGACGCGCCGTAAAACAGGTTTTCGGTGGTCTGACAATTTTTGGTGAGCGTGCCGGAAATGATGGCATGAGCTCGTTCCAGGCTCTAGCTACAGCCGTAGCTGCGCAGGTTGGAACTGGAAATCTCGCAGGAGCCGCTACCGCAATCGCAATAGGCGGTCCCGGAGCCATTTTCTGGATGTGGATTGCCGCTTTCTTCGGCATGGCTACAATCTTTGCCGAAGCTGTTCTCGCACAGACATATAAAGTTAAAGATCCCAGAACAGGAAGCGTTGTCGGCGGTCCTGCCTACTACATCGCCAATGGACTCGGCAGCAAGGGTTTGGCTACATTTTTCTCAATCGCTATTATTATCGCTCTTGGTTTTATCGGCAATATGGTTCAGTCCAACTCCATCGCAGATGCTTTCAATAATGCTTTTGGCGTCAACAAGCTTCTTATCGGTGCTATAGTAGCCGGTATTGGCGGATTTGTATTTTTTGGCGGCGTTGGCCGTATTGCTTCCCTTACTGAAAAAATCGTTCCGATTATGGCAGCTCTTTATCTTCTCGGAGGACTTTATATTCTTATCGTTTTTGCCGGAAATATCATCCCTGCTTTAAAAATGATTTTTGTCGGCGCTTTCAGCCCTTCAGCTGCTACAGGAGGTCTTATCGGCGCGACAATGAAGGAAGCTATGCGTTATGGTGTTGCCCGCGGTCTCTTCTCCAATGAAGCAGGTATGGGATCCACTCCTCATGCTCATGCCATCGCCAAAGTCAAGCATCCTGCAGAACAGGGCCTTGTCGCCATTGTCGGTGTTTTTGTTGATACCTTCCTTGTTCTCAATATGACTGCGTTTGTAATCTTTGTAACCGGTGCCATCGATGGTAAAACGAGCGGCATCGCGCTGACACAGAAGGCTTTTGAAATCGGTCTCGGCGGATTCGGACATCCGTTTATCGCTATATGCATGTTCTTCTTCGCCTTCTCAACTGTTATCGGCTGGTATTTCTTCGGAGAACAGAATATAAAATATCTCTTTGGTCCCAAGGGACTTAATCCCTACAGGATTTTGGTCATGGGTTTTGTATTCCTTGGTTCAGCTCTAAAGCTTGACCTTGTTTGGGAACTTGCCGACTTCTTTAACGGAATCATGGTATTCCCGAACCTTATTGCTCTGATCGGACTCAGTAAGGTTGTTTCTGAATCGCTGAAGAACTTTGACGAGAACGGCTGTCTTAAGACAAAATAATACATTGATATAAAAATAATTGAATATAGTTTAAAAGAGATGGGTGTTCCAGAGCTCATCTCTTTTTGTTTTTTGTTACATAAATTCTTCAAAATGTTTAAATAATAGCTGTTTATTTTAATTTTTAAGTAATATTACTTGTTTGTTGTCCCGTTCCAGTTGGCATTTCGGTTGTATAATTCCAACATAAGTTAGTTCTATATTGCACAAAGGTACTGTAAACATAAGGGGGGAGCGCAGTCGGCTCAGATAAAATCATTAGTGCAGTTGTTTTTGCGTATCGCAGCATGTCTTTTATTGTCTGAAATGAGAATGACTTTTTAGATGGGAGATGCTTTTCGTGGATGAATTAACTGCTCTTGTTGTAAAGGCTAATGGATTTATTTGGGGGCTATACTGCCTGATTCCTCTTCTCTGCGGCACAGGGCTCTACTTTACACTCCGCCTTAAGTTTGTCCAGGTTCGTAAATTCGGACTGGCGATTAAATATACTTTTGGCGGTCTGACTCTTTTTGGGGAACGTGCAGGGAAAGACGGCATGAGCTCGTTCCAGGCTTTCGCCACTGCTATTGCAGCCCAGGTTGGTACAGGTAACCTGGCCGGAGCCGCGACGGCTATTGCGCTCGGCGGACCTGGTGCTATTTTCTGGATGTGGCTGGCTGCTTTCTGCGGCATGGCGACAATTTTTGCCGAAGCTGTTCTTGCCCAGACGTATAAGTCAAAAGATCCCGAAACAGGAAGTGTCGTCGGCGGACCGGCGTACTACATTGAAAAGGGACTTGGCAGCAAAAAGCTGGCAATATTCTTCTCTGTCGCTATCATCATTGCCCTTGGATTTATCGGTAACATGGTTCAGTCAAACTCCATAGCCGATGCTTTCAACAACGCTTTCGGTCTTAACAAGCTCGTTGCCGGCGTGGTTATTGCTGCAATCGGCGGGTTTGTCTTCTTCGGCGGACTCGGACGAATCGCTTCCCTTACAGAAAAACTTGTCCCCGTTATGGCGACATTCTACCTCCTCGGCGGACTTTATATCCTTGTGACACACGCCGACCAGCTAATCCCGGCATTCAAAATGATCTTTGTCGGAGCTTTCAACCCTTCAGCAGCGACAGGTGGTCTTATCGGTGCGACAATGAAAGAAGCTATGCGTTACGGTGTTGCCCGCGGACTCTTCTCCAATGAAGCCGGTATGGGATCCACGCCGCACGCTCACGCCGTAGCAAAAGTAAAGCACCCGGCGGAACAGGGCTGCGTTGCTATTGCCAGCGTATTTGTTGATACTTTCCTTGTTCTTAACATGACAGCTTTCGTTATCTTTGTAACAGGCGCTATTGATGGTCAGACTTCCGGTATCACTCTCACCCAGAAGGCGTTCACCATCGGACTTGGTTCATGGGGCTTGCCGTTCATAGCTATTTGTATGTTCTTCTTCGCTTTCTCCACCGTTATCGGTTGGTACTTCTTCGGCGAACAGAACGTCAAGTATCTATTTGGACAGAAGGGGCTGACGCCGTACAGAGTTCTTGTTATGTGCTTTGTCGTTCTGGGCTCTGCGCTTAAGCTTGACCTTGTTTGGGAACTTGCTGACTTCTTTAACGGAATCATGGTATTCCCGAACCTTTTGGCTCTTATCGGGCTTGCTAAAATTGTTTCCAAATCACTTGAAGATTTTGACGAAAAAGGCAGACTTAAGGCATAGCGATATTTTAATTGTACTTAAAAAGGGAAGGCAGTTTTTCCGCCTTCCCTTTTTATTTTTTGCTAGATAAGTAAGAACTTGCAATATTTTAAAGTTTAATAAACAAAGCAAAAACACGTATTCCAGATTAAAGTAACTGCATTTGCGTATTTGGTTTGACAAGATCAAGCGAATATTAATTAATTCTATGGACAAGCGGAAAGATCGTGATATTGTAATCAACTACTGGCCTTCAACACTATGTAATTAATATGGATGGGAGTTGATTGAATTGGCGTCTTTTTGGGAGCTTAACGGAATCATTAATGGGGTTGTGTGGGGGCCTTGGATGCTGACGTTGCTTGTTGGCACTGGTGTATGGTTTACCCTGATACTTGGTTTTCCCCAAGTAAGATATTTTGGCTTGATGCTGCGTGAAGTTATTGGCAGAATTAAAAATAAAAATGGTGAAGAGGGCAGCATTTCATCTTTTGCGGCAATGGCCACAGCTCTTGCTGCTACAGTCGGCACAGGCAATATTGCCGGTGTTGCGACTGCTCTCCATTTAGGCGGCCCTGGGGCCTTGGTTTGGATGTTGCTCTCCGCTGTTTTTGGCATGACAACAAAATTTTGTGAAGTTACCCTTGCCGTTCGTTACAGAGAGAAAGATAAACAAGGACAATATCGCGGCGGCACGATGTACATTTTGGAAAACGCTCTTGGCATGAAATGGTTGGCGGTTATTTTCGCCCTTTTCGCATTTTTGGCTTCATTTGGCATCGGCAATGCGGTACAGGCAAACTCAACCTGTGAGGGAATCGCGATGGCTTTTGGTATCCCTCACATCTATACGGCAGTTGTCTTGGCGGTAATAGTCGGTCTTGTTGTATGGGGCGGTCTGACCCGTATTGCTACAGTTACGGTCTATTTGGTTCCCTTTATGGCACTGTTTTACATTGCCGGCTCTGTAGTGGTTGTGTGGCAGAATGCGGCGAATATTCCCGCTGCGATATCTTTTGCCATTCATGGTGCGTTTGGTGACCCGCAAGCTCTGCCTGGAGCTATGGCCGGTTGGGCGGTAAAGTCAGCTATAACCAGGGGTATTGCAAGAGGAGTATTTTCGAACGAGGCCGGGCTTGGTTCCGCCCCCATGGTACATTGCACTGCAAAAGTCGATCATCCTGTGCGCCAAGGGCTTTACGGTCTTTTTGAAGTTTTCACTGATACGATTGTTATTTGTACTCTCACTGCGATGACAATCTTGGCTGCCGGCGTGCTGACGTCACGTCCGGAGCTTACCGGCTCACAGCTGACTTTAGCCGCATTCAGCAATACGCTTGGCTCTGCCGGTACAATGATACTTTCTCTGGGTCTTTCTCTCTTCGCTCTTTCTACAATTCTTGGGTGGTACTGGTATTCTGAAACGGCCCTTGTTTATCTCTGCAAGGGGCACGGATTGATTAAGCCGTTTAAGTTTTTGTGGGTACTTTTGGTAATTCTCGGTGGTTGGGGCGGAGCGGACGCACTAAACAATCTATGGGATCTTTCTGATACATTAAACGGCCTGATGGCTGTGCCGAACCTTATTGGACTGCTTCTGCTGAGTAAAGAGCTGCGTCGCTTGATAAGAGATTTTGACAGTAAGATAAAGTCAGGCGAATTAAAAAGATAACTGTGCCATTATGGACGTTTCTTGACAATTTTTTGTAGCTAAACCGCTATGATACTATTGTATCGGCGGTTTTGTTTTTGTGTGATTAACCTCCCTGCCGCTTTGCGGTAATTTTTGCTTAAAACAAAGACATAAATTCAAAAAATGATACAATTAGATGTAGTAGAGGCGGACTTGGCGGTTGATAATGATATCTTTACTGAATATCGGCCGCATTTTTTAAATGTCAAAATTAAAACAATAATAAGCTTGCTAAAAGCAAGATTCAATGCAGCTAACGCTGGTGTTATGTCCGCTAGAGGCGGTGCATGGAGGCAAAATAATGTCAACAACGGTAAAGGAATCTCTGGCGCTGGACACTTTTAAAGATTTTGTAGTTCTGGCGGGTTTTGGAGGATTGAACAGGCAAATTATCACTACCACATTTATTGAAGCTCCCGACTCATGGAAGTGGGCGCGAGGCGGTGAGTTTGTAATTACATTGGCCTATTCTTTTCAGAGTGAAGATGCTCTTTTGGCTGTTGTCGGAGCTCTTATTGAGCGAAATGTTGCTTGCCTTGGCATAAAGACTGACCGATATATCAAAAAGATACCTCAGTCGGTGCTGGATTTGGCCGATGCCAACGATTTTCCCATAATTCATATTCCCAGCCATGTGCCGTTCGCGGACATTATTCATCCTGTGCAGGCACTGGTACTTCACGATCAAGCCAGACTGCTGCGTTACTCCGAAAATGTCAGGCATGCTTTTTTTGACTTAAGTGTAAACGGTGCGGAAATAGAGGAAATATTACACACGTTAGTAGAGTTCACACACTACAGCCTTGCTTTCATGGATACTTCAACTGAAGTAAGATATGTTGTGGCGGAGCCATGTTCAAAGCTCAGCGGTGCGATAGAGAACCAGCCTTTGTATCAGGTGTTGACCGCTTTCCCACATGAAGATATCTCCATAGAGGGCAAGCTGTTGGGCTACCTTATTTTTGACTCTGACGGTTCTGCTCTTCTTGATAAGTGGACGGAGATACCGATAAACCAAGCTAAAGGGGCGCTTCTGCTGTATCTTCAGAGACGTAATGCGCAAAATCAGGTGGAGACTAGGTACCGCGGCGAGTTTGTGCAAGATCTGCTCTCCAACAATATCCGCATGGAAAGGGAAGTTTGGAACAGAGCCAGAATTTTTAATTGGGATCTTACCGGCCCTCAGGCTGTGGTGGTTGTGGATATCGATAACTACAAGAGCCGTTTGACCAGCTCGCTTGATGATGGCTTCGAGCCTTATAAGTTGGAAAACACGAAAACGAGAATTTATTCGGTAGTAAAACTCTTTGTGTCTACTCTTGGGAAAAAATTCCCCTATACGGAACTCAGTGATTCCATTGTTTACATATTTCCCGCGGGAATATCTCGCTGTGAAGACCCTCTGGGACGTAAACTTAAAGATATCCTTCCAAAAATGATGCATAAAATAAAGGAAGAAACAGATTTTACCGTTACCGTAGGAATTGGCGAACCTTGTGAGAATGTCTTTGCCTGTTATAAAAGCTATATGCAAGCGCAGGAGGGGCTGGAACTTATGCGCGAAGATACAGGCGGCAATGTTATCGCCAGGTGGCGGGAAATGGGAATGTATAAGCTGCTGCATACTCTAAGGGGTAATTCTGATGCAGATGAGTTTATGCGAAAGTACCTGGGAGTTCTTATTGATGACGAACATAACGCAGTTCTTCTAAGTACGCTCCTTTCTTTAGTTGATAATAATTGGAATATCAGAAAGACAGCGGGTGCGCTCTCTCTTCATTACAATACCATGAAATACCGCTGCGGCAAGATATCAGAGATTTTAGGAATTGACATCGCCATTAGTGAAGACAGACTCAACATTATGGTGGCGGCGAAACTTTACAGGCTGTCACTCCATCGCCGCTGAGATTATTTGTATAAGCAAGCCGCCTTCTTATTGGAGGCGGCTTTTTAATTGCTGTTGGCTTGCAGCAATGAAAAACACGTGATTTGTCGTATTGGCACAAAATCAAACATCTTTTTTTGTACTTCGCTATGAGGAAACACTTCTGCACATTATAAAATGACGCATTTCTAAAAGAACAGAATAGATGTTGTGCCACTAGGACAATGTGCGCCCAACCTGCTTGTTATATGATTTTTATACCAAATGAACAACTACTCAAATTGATATCGGCATAATAAATAACAGTTTGCGTAGTTTTACTTTGGTGCAGAAAATATATCAAGGAGGCTGTGTTATGGGCGAAAATCTAGCGGTTGCCAACTCAATGATGGTCTGGTTTTTATGTGGTATCACTGTCCTTGTATCACTGTTTCAAGCGCTGCTTTATATGAAGATGGCGAAGAAAACGGCGATTGAGGCCAATATCCCCGAGAGTGTTACTAAGGTTGCTTTTCGTGTAGGACTTGTTTCAGCAGTGGGGCCTGCGATAGGCGTCTTTATTGTCATGGTTGGTTTGATGACGGCGATAGGTTCGCCGATGGCGTGGCTCCGCCTGTCAATTATAGGTGCGGCTGCGACAGAGCTGACAGCAGCTACAGTAGGTGCGACCGCGGCAGGTGTCACACTTGGCGGCCCTGACTATACCTTGACGGTAATGGCGGTCTCCTGGTTTACGATGGCTCTCAACGGCGCAGGCTGGCTAGTGTTTACAGGGTTGTTCTCTCCTAGTTTGGAGAAGCTCAGAGAGAAGGCCAGCGGCGGTGATATTAAATGGCTTGCGGCTCTCAGCGGCGCAGCATCCTTGGGTATCTTCGGCTACCTTAATCAGTCAGAAATAAGAAAGGGTACCGGCAATATGCTTTCGTGTGTCGGAGGAGCTCTTTGCATGGTTTTTCTGATCAAATTTGTCACCCCAAAATATCCCAAGCTTGTGGAATACTCACTGGGAATTGCAATGCTTTTCGGTATGGTTTGTGCCGTAATTTACGATGTTACCGTAGGGATGTAAGGAGAGGGAGGATAAACTATGAATAATACTAATCTACAAGCTGAATGGAATAAAAAGTGTATCAGAATAGGAGCTCCTACTAACCTACTTGCGGCCTTTACCAGCTTTTTGCCTGTTTTGTGGCTTTGCAGCACATACAACTGCTGGCCGGAAACATCCGTAATTCTTGAAGCATGGGGTATGATTGTCGTTCTCTTCGGTGCTTTTTATTTTGTGGAGCCGTTGTCATATTATTCCGTGCTGGGCCTATCAGGAACATATCTCTCTTTCCTCTCCGGCAATATCGGCAATATGCGTGTTCCTTGCGCGGCTATCGCGCTTGAAGCAACGAACAGTGAGAGTGGCACCCTTCAGGCAGAAGTAGCCGGAACACTTGGTATATGCGGTTCTATCGTGACTAATCTTTTCTTTGTGCTTCTTGCCGCCATTGTTGGTTCTTCAATAGTGTCAGTGCTTCCGCCGGTTGTAGCAACAGCCTTTGTGAAATATGCGGCAGGCGCAATCTTTGGCGGTACTTTTGGAAACTTTGCCATTAAGTACCCCAAGGTCGCAGTTTTTTCTGTCGGCATTCCGCTCTTCTTCGCCGTTGTCTTTAAGCTTCCGGCCTATATGTTGATAATGCTTGCGGTTTTTGGCTCAATCGCTGTTGGTAAATTCTTCTACAATAGGGAACATAAAAATAAGTAAATTGCTGCGCTGCTGATTAGCGATAAGATTAAAACCATAGGGAGGTTATAAGTATGTGGAGTAAATACCCGGATATTCAAAATTATGTGGTTGAAAAGAGAAGGGCGCTGCATGAGATTCCCGAGCTTGGAACATCTTTGCCTAAAACTCAGGCCTTTGTTTGCAGTGAACTTGATAAATTAGGCATAAGCTACAAAGTCGGCACGGAAGATTCTTCGATTGTCGCCATTATTGATGGGGCTTACCCTGGTAAGGTTGTGGCATTGCGCAGCGACATGGACGCTTTGCCTATCAAAGAAGACACAGGGCTGCCCTTCGCTTCAAAACATGATGGTAAAATGCATGCTTGCGGTCATGACGCTCATATGGCTATGCTCCTCGGTGCGGCTAAAATTCTCTCGGAGAACAAAGGCGAGCTTCACGGAACAGTGAAGCTTCTGTTTCAGACAGCAGAAGAGCTGGCTACCGGTTCACGTATCATGATCAAAGAGGGTGCATTGCATAATCCTGAGGTTGATGCTGTTTTTGGAATGCACATCGGTTCAATTCTTGACCCAATGACGACGCTGGGAACCTTTGTCGTTACTCCGGGATGCTGCATGGCTTCTTATGACAGATTTATTTTGCGTGTCAAGGGTAAAGGATGCCATGGCTCTGCTCCGGAAAAGGGTGTGGACCCAATTGTCATGGCGGCCAATATTATTCTCGCCTTGGAAAATATAAATTCAAGAGAAGTTGCGGCCACCTCTCCTGCAGTAGTCACTGTGGGAATGATTAATGCCGGTTTCGCCTTTAACGTTATTCCCAATGAGGTTGTTATTGAAGGAACTACCAGAGCGCTTGATGAAGGTGTGCGCCAATATCTTGCCAAACGTATTGAGGAGATAGCCACTGGTGTTGCAAAAGCGTACCGTGGTATTTGCGAGATGGAAATGGTGTGGGGCGCTGCTCCGGTAATCAACGACCCAGAGATGGCGGTGCTGGCGGCACGTGCTGCGGCGAAAGTTGTCGGTGAAGGTGCGGTAGTTACATCGCTGCCGACCCCCAATATGGGAGGAGAGGATTTTGCCTATTTCCTTACCGAGAAAAAAGGTGCTTATATGTTCCTATCTTCCTCAAACCCTGAAAAGGGAACCAATGTTCCGCACCATAACGCAAAATTTGATGTGGACGAAGATGTGCTTCATTTAGGGACAGAGATATTTGTTTCCATTGTCAACGATTATTTGGAGGCTAAATAGTTTTGTTCTTAGGATAAAGACAGCGATACTTTGTAAAAACCGCGCCGATACACTGGCGCGGTTTTTTATGCGTTTTTATGAGGATGAAATTGAGATGATGCGTCCGGCGATCTCCTATGCCATGGCGATCAGGTCTGTTAAAAGAGCCTGGCCGGTCTCTTTTCTTCCTGCTCCGGGGCCAGTCAGTGTGACATCACCCAAATTGTCGGTAGTAACAGTTATGGCGTTTGTTGCGCCTCTGATAGCGGAAAGAGGGTGAGAGCATGGTATCTCCATTGGCCTCACATAAGCTTTGACGCCATTTTCTCCCTGTTCAACTCCTGCTATCAGTTTAATAATGCAGCCGCTTTCTTTGGCCTTTTTAATTCTTTCCGCTGTAACGGCGCTGATTCCCTCTCGCTCGATATCGCCAACGGGAATGTGTTTACTGAAGAAAATATCGGAGATTATCGATACTTTGACTGCCGCATCCCAGCCGTCAACGTCTCCGCTGGGGTCGGCTTCGGCATAACCGCGTCCCTTAGCTTCCTCCAGAGCCTCCGCGTAGCTCTTTCCCTCTTCCATTCTTGTCAGCATGTAGTTGGTCGTACCGTTCAAAATGCCGGCGACTTTTTGTACTGTACAGCCTGCCATGCCGCTGCGTACCATCTGAATTAGGGGGGTACCGCTCATTACCACGCCTTCGTAGCGGAATTTAGCTCCGCAGTCCCTGCCAAGTGTCGTTAATTCATCAAAAGCCACTGCCAGAGGCCCTTTATTGGTAGTGGTCACGCTGATGCCTTTTGCTAGTGCCGTCTTTATATGAGTGAGTCCCGGTTCGCCAGTTTGCAGGTTTGTCGGAGTTGCTTCTGCGAGCATCGTCGCTCTGGACATATCCAGAAGTTCGCCGAAATAGCCGCTTGTGTTCTTCATTTTTGCGAAGGAGCCGTATTCCTTAATGTGCCGGAGAACTTCTGCAAGGTCCAGTCCGTTGGGGTCTGCAATGGTTCCCTTCATAAGGTCGGTTATCATCGTAACCTGGAATGTAAAACCGTACTTCTCTTCCAATGTGCTGCGTTTATTATGCAGTATTTCAAGAAGGGCAGTGCCGACATTGCCGCATCCTGCAAGCGCGATGTTGTTTATCATTGTCAAACCTCCTATAAATAAAATTACTCATATTCTAAAGAAAATAAAAGTTTTTCAAAAATATGATGAGTCAGTATATCATAATTTTGCATAAAAAGCGGGGCATCTTTCCTTTTTTTAAGGAAAGATGCCCCGCTTTAATTATTTTGTAAGTTGTCTATTTGCTGAAGCGTCTTCTCTTGGAACGTTCTCCATCTCTTTCGGGCTTGCGTTCTCTATGGAAAGGACGTCCTTCGCCTCCGTGGTAGGAACCGCCTTCTCTGCTTTCACGGCGTTCGGAGCCGGCATCTATAGGTCTGACAGAGGATGTGTTGAGTCCTTCACGGGCGAGACGCTCTTTACGTGAGTCAAAGACCGCTGCGCCTTTTGCTGAGATCTCCACTGTGGCGCTGTTATCGCGAAGCTTGATGTTTCCGACATCTTCGCGTCCGATGCCGATGCAGCGGCAAACCATTCCAAGGAGAGGCCCTACTTCCCATCCGTCTGCGCGTCCTTCTGAGAACTGTACCGCTATGCCGCCTCCCATTTCGGGGCGCTGAAAACGATCTTTTTTCGGCGAACCAGAAGATATCTTGTCGGCGAAGCGTCCCTGTCGGGGAGCTGAAGTACCATCTCTGCGTCCCTTGTCGCGGCTCATTTCCAAAGCCACATCTTCACGGATTGAGTAGCCGGAGGGCTGGTCGCCGTATGCTTTTGTAAGCAAACCGGAGATGAGCATTACCGCTTCGTCTCTTGTCAGCAAATCCTGTGCCCAAGTAAGGAACTGATCTGATTCTAGAGCATGGTCGAGAATAGTCTTTTCAAAACGGATTCTTGCCTGTCCCTCGATTTCATCGGCATCGGGAGCGGGAATCCATTCCATTTTCATATGTGAACCGGCGTTCTGTGTCATAAACTTAAACTGGCGTGCTTCACGAGCTGTAAGGAGAAGCATGTTGCTGCCTTCATGTCCCGCTCTTCCGGTACGTCCGCTGCGGTGCACAAATGATTCTAAGTTCTGCGGCAGACCAAACTGAATTACGTGACTTACTGCGTCAATGTCCAGTCCGCGGGCGGCGACGTCTGTGGCTACAAGAATGGAAACTCTGCCGCCGCGGAGCGCTCCGAGAGCGCTGTTCCTTTCGCGTTGGCTCATATCTCCGTGGATTGCCGTAGCTCTAAAACCGATATCGCAAAGTTTATCGGCAATTTCCTGAGTTTCTGCTCTGGTACCGCAGAAAAGCAGAGCGCGGCTGGGATTTTCCCATATGAGAACATTAGTGAGTCCTTCAAAACGCCTGCGTGAGGGAATAATATATGTTTTCTGCGTAATATCCTCATGTGTGGTGATGTCGGATACGAGAGAGATCTTTTTCGGCGCGTCAAGGTAACGCTTGGCCAATGACAGCACTTCGGGCGGCATCGTAGCGGAGAAGAGCCATGTTCTTTCAGCGTGCGGCATTGCCTCAAGAATTGCTTCCATCTCATCACGGAAGCCCATGTCCAGCATATGGTCTCCTTCATCGAGAATGATGCTGGTTATAGCATCGCCTTTAAATGTGCCTCTTCTGATGTGGTCAAGTAATCTTCCCGGAGTGCCTACGACAACATTGGCTCCATCGCGAAGCGAACGAATTTGGCGCTCCATATCTAGACCGCCAACCAGTGTGGCGACTCTGACGCCGCAATTAGCCCCGACCCATGCGAACTCGCGTGCAGTCTGCTGCGCCAGCTCTCGTGTGGGCGAAAGAACAATTATCTGCGGCTCTCTGACCTTTGTATCCATAATGTTAATCAGCGGCAGAGCAAAAGCTAGTGTTTTACCTGAACCTGTTCTGGCCTGCACGATGACGTCTGAGTCAATAAGTGTTTCGTCCTCAAGCACTCTTACCTGGACGGGCATAGGTGATTCGAAGCCCTTCTTTTCCAGTGTGCTGATAAGTTCGGGCCGCAGATTAAAATCTGCGAATTTTACAGTCATATCTTGTGTCATATTGGAATTCCTCCCCTAGTTTACGCCGTTGCACGAAATCCCTACGTGTGGCGCAACCGAGTAAGGTGATCGTATTTCTCCCATTGGAACAAGCCGCGATAGGCGGAAGGGGTGTTTATGCAACAGCGACGGCTCATTTTGAGCCAAGTGATTCGGATATAATATCCGTGTGCAGATTATTCTGCAACTGATGAATTATCTATGATATGCGAAAATTGTCAAGGGACAAAAGCCTAAGGTAAGAATAATCATTTATAAAGTTACAATCAAATATATTAAAATACTTTTGACATTAGACACGATAAGAGTCTATTATTAAAACAACTATAGCCAGCAACAAATGGAAGGAAGTATTACTATGACCGGAACCCAGCTACAGAATGTTCAGGATATAAAAAAACTGCAATCTGGAGTCGCCTTCAAAGCAATCTTTGTGGTAACCTCACTATTTCAAAAGAACGATAAAAACGGCAAGCCTTACTTTGAAATGTCTGTCTCGGACTCTACCGGAGCCATTGACGCTAAAATTTGGTCCGACGCCGCTTGGTTTGACCGTTCGGGAGCGGAAACCGATGTTCCTGTTCTCAAACTTCCCGAGGAGGAAATAAAACAGCTTGTCGGTTCAACTGTGGGAATTGACGGAAAAACAGCGGAGTACCGCGGACAACTGCAATTTAACTTTAATAAAATAACCAAGCTAAACGCGGACAAATTTCCTGCCGCACAGTACCTGCCGCGCTCTCCTCTGCCGATTGCGGAGATGGCCTCTCGTTATGAAGCTCTTGTCTCCTCCTGCCGTCCCGAGATATCCTCGTTTCTCCGCTTTGTCTTCAGCGGTGAGATGTGGAAGGAATTTCGTGATTGGCCTGCCGCAGTCAGCCACCATCATGCCTATGCCAACGGGCTGATTGAACATACGCTCTCAGTAGCTGATTGCGCTAAATCGATGGCGGAGTCGATGAAACGTTCGGGTTATGATGTTGATGTTGATGTTGTTGTGGCGGGGGGATTGCTGCATGACATCGGCAAGCTTGATTCATACAAAATGGTCTCAGTCCCCGAAATGACCCTTGAGGGAGCAGTTATTGACCACGTTGCCCAGGGATATCTGAAATTTATGCAGCTAGCGGAAAAAGCCGCGCTTGATGAAAAATTAAAACTGCACTTGGCTCATATACTCTTGAGCCACCACGGTCAGAGAGAGTATGGTTCGCCGGTTGTGCCTGCAACACCGGAAGCGATGATTGTCTCCTCAGCGGACGAACTTGATTTCCGTATGTTCTGCTGGCACGATTCAGTAAAAGATCTCAGCCCTGACCAGCCTATATCGCAGTGGCATAACGGTACGGGACGCAGGTTCTGGAACCGGTAGAGCACCAATGCCCAAAGAATTTTACATAACCAAAGATCAGGAGGGACGGCGCATAGATCGGCTACTGCGCACAATGTGGCCGCAAATACCGCTTGGCGCGATTATGAAATCTCTTCGCAAGGGCGATGTGCGGCTTGACGCCAAAAAAGTGTCAGCCGACACCAGACTTGCCGAAGGACAGTTTCTACAGGTGCCTTGGAGTGACGACATGCCATTGGGTTCTATGACTGCAAGCACCGCGCCGACAAAACATTATCCGCAGCTGCCGACGATATATAAAGATGAATACCTTTGGGTCGTAAATAAAGATGCCGGTCTTTTGACTCAGCCCGACACAAAGGGTGGCGATTCCCTGATCTCCCGTGCTCTTGCCGAGTTGAATTGGGTTCGCAGTGATTTTCACCCCTCGACGGTTCAGAGGCTTGACAGAAACACCTCAGGTGCGGTGCTGATAGCTCTTTGCGGTGCTTCGCAGCGTCTGCTCTCAGAACTCATCAGAGAGCGTAAGATAGCCAAGACCTATCGTGCCGTAGTGTGCGGACAAATCCCCGAAAGTGGGGAAATCTCGCTGCCGCTGCTTAAAAATCCGCAGAACAACACTGTGACAGTGGATAAAGAGGGACAAAACGCTCTGACAAAATACCGCCGTCTCTCCTTTGATGGAAAATACAGCGCCGTGGAAATAGACTTGATAACAGGGCGTTCCCATCAGGCGCGTGTGCACATGGCAGCTGTAGGCTGTCCGATAATCGGTGATGCTAAATACGGAGACGGCAGAGGCGCAAAGAGGACATTACTCCACGCTTATTCTGTTGCCTTCCCAGATGAAGTAAAACTACCGCAGAACTTGCGCGGTGTCACCTTTACGGCACCTCTGCCGGCGGATATGGAGGGATACTTTAAATGAGATGCGACCTTTGCAAAGAAAAAAATTGCGATAACGGCAGCCCATGTTTCACAAAGGAGAGCGAAGCTTTATATCAAAACACAGTTGAGCTGGAAATGATGAGAGCCGCCTCATCGATAGAAGCGGAATACTACGGGGAATTAAACCGCATCCAAGAGATAATTTTGTTTGCAAAACGTTTGGGATACAAAAAAATCGGTTTGGCTTTCTGCATTGGTCTCAGCGAAGAGGCCGCGCGAGTATGCGAGATACTGACTCAATATTTTGAGGTGCACAGTGTCTGCTGCAAAACATGCTCCATTCCTAAAGCATCATTTAAGGCAGAGGGCAATGCTAAAGTTGGATTCATAAGCTGCAATCCTGCCGAACAGGCGCGTATACTGAAAGAAAGCGGTACGGAACTTAATCTCCTGCTGGGACTGTGTGTAGGGCACGACGCTCTTTTTATCAAACATTCCCACGCTTATGTGGTGCCGTTGGCCGCCAAAGACAGGGTTACGGGGCACAACCCCCTTGCCGCGGTATATGCCTCCGCAGTATTTGGCAAAATGAAGAAAACCGATATGAATAATTTTTAAAATAGTAAAATATAAAGTAATGCCGCAGGTACTATCCCATTGTCAGTGATAACAGCGGTAAAATTAATGATTTGATAAAATTTGCTTGCCAGTATGACTGCTCTCTGTTATCATACCTTTGCCCATCACACGGACCTACGCAATGCGACGTTAGCCTGAGTATTGGGAATATCGAGCGTAATAGGCTCAGACAGGAGTGATCTTTATGATCATAAAGGAAAAGAAACAAGCTCTAATTGAAGAGTTCAAGGTTCACGGAGCCGACACAGGTTCAACAGAAGTACAGGTGGCAATTCTCACAGCACGTATCCGTGAGCTCACAGATCATATGCGTGTACACAAAAAAGACTTCCACTCACGCCGCGGACTTCTTATCATGGTCGGAAAGCGCCGTAAGCTTCTTCAGTACCTTAAGGACAGAGATTTCGCACGTTACCAGTCGCTTATACAGCGTCTCGGACTCCGCCACTAATTTAAATCGCGGGCTATACGCACCATCATCTTAGCAACATTCAAAATTCCCCTCATGACGTATGCAAATACGCCTTTGAGGGGAATTTTTTCATGCAGCGTCGCTGCTGACACGCCTAATCCGCGATTTATCGCGATGGAGGGGCCGCACCATCAGCTTAGCAACATTCAAAGTCCCTAGCTTAACATCGCGAGGTCGTGCCCGTGGCTTGGAATATTGGTATTTCACCTATACACTATTTCCATTTTTGAAATAAGTAAAAAATCAGCAAAACTCCTTTGCTTAGTGAAGTATGCTTTAGCTATTTTTGTGGTTTTGTGATATCCTTCATAAGTTGAAGACAGATAATAGGAGGAATATAAGATGAAACAGATTTTTGAGCTTGAGCTCTACGGAAAAAAGATGACTTTTGAGACAGGGCGTATCGCCAAGCAGGCGAATGCGGCTGTTCTTGCGCAGCATGGCAATACCGCGGTTCTTGTAACGGCGGTGCTTGCTGAGAAGGCCAGAGAAGGTTTGGATTTCTTCCCGCTGCTGGTAGATTTTGAAGAGAGATATTATGCCGCCGGTAAAGTGCCGGGTGGATTTATAAAGCGCGAAGGACGTCCTTCGGAATCGGCGATTTTGAGCGGCAGAATGGTAGACCGCTCCATTCGTTCACTGTTTGAAGACTGGATGAGAAATGATGTCCATGTCGTAGCTACGGTAATGTCTGTTGACCAGGCAAATCCGGCAAATATTCTGGCGATAAACGGTGCTTCACTGGCGCTATCAATGTCTGATATTCCTTGGAACGGCCCCATTGGCGCTGTCCGCATAGGCTGTCTTGACGGAAACCTTGTTGTAAACCCCGATGAAGCGGATATGCCCAACAGCACACTTGACCTTGTCGTTGCCGGACACCGCGGCGGTGTGACCATGGTTGAGGCCGGTGCTCAGGAAGTCTCTGAAGATTTGCTTGTGGACGCGATGGAATTGGCAAATGAAGCAATTCACCAGATAGTTGATTTTATTGATAAGGTTTGTGCCGAAATTGGCAAAGAAAAGGTTCAGCTGCCTGCTCCGGCCGTATTCCCGGAGATAGACGAATGGATGAAAAATGAAGTTTATAACGACATTTACGCCGCAGTGCAGATTCATGCAAAACAGGCGAGAGGCACAGCGATCGGCGAAGCACAGGCGAGGACTGAAGCTCAGTTTGCAGAGAGTTATCCAGGTTCTGAAAAATACATTGCCACAAAGATGGACGAGATGGTCAAGTGCTGTGTGCGCAAGCTTTTGCTTGAGGATAAGCGCCGTTCAGACGGTCGTGCCATGGACGAACTGCGCAAGATAACCTGTGAAGTTGACATCTTACCGATGACTCACGGTTCAGCGCTTTTCACTCGCGGCGAAACCCAGTCTCTCGGAGTCACCACGTTGGGTATGATGGGTACTGATGACCAGGTTCTTGACGGACTCAAAATAGATGAGCCCTCAAAGAGATTTCTTCTGCACTATAATTTCCCCCCCTATTCAGTCGGCGAAGTTCGCCCGATGCGTGGTCCGGGACGCCGTGAGATCGGACACGGAGCCCTTGCTGAGAGAGCACTGAGGCCGCTTTTCCCTGCTCAGGAGGAGTTCCCCTATGTTGTCCGCCAGGTCTCCGATATTCTTGAATCCAACGGCTCAAGCTCAATGGCCAGCGTCTGCAGCGGCAGCCTTTCAATGATGGCCGCCGGAGTACCGATTAAAAAGGCGGTTGCCGGCATTGCAATGGGACTTATCGCCGACAACGGAAAAGTAGGTATTCTAACTGACATTCAGGGGTTGGAAGACCATTACGGCGATATGGACTTTAAGGTTGCCGGTACCAGGGATGGCGTGACCGCTTTGCAGATGGACAATAAAGCCGGCGGCATCACCAGAGAAATTTTGACCGAGGCTTTGGCCCAGGCTAAGAAGGGACGTATGCAGATTCTCGATATTATGGAGGCGGCGATTCCCTCTGCCCGTGAGGATCTCGCAGCTACAGCGCCCAAAATTATCACAATCAATATCGACCCAGAAAAAATCCGCGATATCATCGGCCCAGGCGGCAAGATGATTCGTTCAATCGTACAGCGTACCGGTGCGAAGATTGACGTTGAAGACAGCGGGCGCGTATATATTGCCGCAGTCAACGATGATTCCGCTAAAGCAGCGGTGAAGATTATTTCTGACCTTGTCAGAGAGGTTCAGGCTGGAGAGACTTTTGTGGGAACTGTGACCAGAATGCTGGCCTTTGGTGTCTTTATCGAGGTTCTCCCCGGTAAAGAAGGGCTGCTCCATGTGAGTGAAGTGAGCACGCACCACATTCCCAAGCTTGATGATGCTTTTGAGATCGGAGATAAGGTTCTTGTCACCGTTAAGGAAATAGATGATATGCACAGAGTCAACCTCAGCCGCAAACGTATTCTTGATCAGCTTGACGAGTTGGCTAAGAATCCTGAGTATGCGGACCAGGTTATCGTGGAGAAGGCCCGCGAAGACAGGTATGCACTTTTCCCGAAGAGTGAGGGTGCTCCTAGACGCGAAGGCGGTCCCAGACGCGACGATGGTGACAGACCTCGCCGTGACTTTGGCGGCGATAGAGATAAAGGCGGCGACCGCCGTCCGGCGCGCCGTTTTGAAAGAGACCGTAAGAACTAGAAAAATGGCCTGTATTACAGTAAAAATTAAAGCGGGGGAGGGTATTGTCCTCCCCGCATATGCTACTCCCGGATCTTCCGGAATGGATATCAGAGCTTCCGAGTCAGCTGTTATCAAAGCCGGAGAGCGTGGCTGCGTAGCCACCGGTCTTTTTTTGGAAATGCCTTTGGGCTGTGAGGCGCAAATTCGCCCGCGCAGCGGTCTTGCTTTCAAAAATGGGGTTACGGTACTTAATTCCCCCGGAACGATTGATTCTGACTACCGAGGAGAGATAAAGGTCATTCTTATTAACCTCGGCAGAGAGGATTTTGTTATTGAGCCGGGAGACAGGATCGCGCAGATGGTATTCGCCCAAGTGACGCAGGTGAACTTAATCAAGGCGGCAGAGCTTAATGATACTGAACGTTCCTCCGGAGGCTTTGGCAGCACAGGAAAAAACTAGCCATGCGGTTTATAAGGCTGGCATCTGTGCTCTTGACAAAAGGATTTGACGGTAGTATAAAGCATTAAAATAAACTGAATATTTATGTGCGATGACGAGGACAGTAAGAAACATTTCACCTCTCAGAGAGGGAGTCCCGCGCGAGCGGTGCTGTGAGATTCTTGTTGTGAGGTTTCTGAATACCACCTCGGAGCCGATGCCGAAGCCATTAGGATAAGGCGTCAGGGTGCGCCCTTCACAGCGCAGCGAGGGTCTTTTTCTATAGACCGAAGTGGAGTGGAACCGCGGTTATGTGCCGCCTCCTGATTTTATCAGGAGGCGGCTTTTTAATTTCAAGGGAGGTTTTTTTATGGCTCAGTTTACAACACCGGAAGGGAAGCATTTTGAAGCACAGAGCGCCACTGTTCGTCAGCTGCTTGACGTGTGGCATCTTAAGAAAGCGATAGGCGGCAAGGTCAACGGAGTTATTGTTGATGTCGATCTGCCTCTTATCGTAGATACAGAGGTAACCCCGGTATTCCCCGATGATGAAGAGGGATTGGCGTTGCTGCGCCATTCAACGGCGCACTTGATGGCTCATGCC
>CAZFWP010000022.1:0-20924 GCA_964522805.1 uncultured Synergistaceae bacterium
TTTTCCAAGTTCTTCCCATGTGGTGACACAGGCTTTTTTGATGGGCTTAAGTTCATCTTCGGTGTACTTGTAGACTTTGATGCCTTTTTTCTGCATCAGGTCCATGTACTTATTATCCTCGGCTTTGGCGTTGTCGATGGATTTCAGTGTGTATTTCTTCGCTACATCCATGAAAACCTTCTGGTCGGCGGGCGTGAGTTTCTTCCAGGATTTGTCGCTGACCATAATTGCCAAGTATTCCATTGAGTAGTTGGTGTGGTACCAATACTTAAGAACGTCGCCCAAAATGGTGTAGGCGGCAGCTACAGGATAGCCGTCAACCGCGTCGCAGACGCCGGTCTGCATTGACTGATAAACATCTGAATAGGGAATGGTGATGGGGCGGAAGCCCATTGCTTTTGCTCCGAGTGTGTAAACGTCCATGTTCGGAACGCGGGCGAGAACTCCTTTGTCAACCTTCGGGTTAAGAGGATCTTTGAGGGGCTTGGAGGATCCAATACCGATCATGCCTTCGATGTAGGAGCCGATAAGGCGAACGCCGAGAGCGGAGCTGAGCTCATTCAGCTTTGCCGGCAGCCATGCGCCGGGAACAAAGACTTTCTTAGCATCATCGTAGCCGCTGACATATCCGTTAATATAGACAAGTTCGAGGCGGGGGTCAAATTCGCTGGCGATGGACATAAGAGACATGTCTATCGTACCGCGGATCATCTCTTCCATAACGAGTGAGTAGTTGCCGAGCTGGTTTGCCGGGTAAACTTTGATTTCCACACGTCCGTTTGTTTTCTGACCGATTTCCTTGGCCATTTCATTCATTGTTTTAGTAGCCATATGGTCGGGAGGAGACTGTCCCGCAAAACGGAAGACAATTGGAGCGGCTGTCGCCGGAGTTACTATTGCTGCGAAAAGAAATACAACGGCCAACAAGATAGCAAATTTCTTCATTACGATATACTCTCCCTTCATTCCCCTGATAAAAATTAATTAAAAGAAAAAAGCTTGCCCAAATATTACGTTGTCTGCGTTAAATGCCGCGATGGTCATCTCTGAGCGCCGCACTCCCCCTTCATCTCTACTGCGTCTTAACGCAATTTTATCTAAAAATAAAACAGAGCGAAATTCAACAGATGCAAATAAAATAGACGTGCTGTCCATGTAAATTACACCAATTGCTTCAATTAGTCAATCTTTTTGATGTGATATTTTGCACTCCGATACAAGGTATACAAGTATTGAGACTATGGTACATTTTAATAACATATTTTTAATATATAAACAAACACCTGACATTTAAGTAAACGTCAGGTGTTTGTTTATATCTCTATGTCAAAATAATTATAATAGATATGTTTTTTTAAAAAATCCTACTTAAATCACGGTTAACTAAAGAGCAGCATTCCTAAAATACCAAATATAAATAGCATTATTACGGGACTTTCTTTCACAGGTTTAACTTTATTGATCAACAATATTCCAAGGAGGAGCAGCGCGCTATCCTTTACACCGCCGCCAAAAACCGCCGTAAGCGGCGAAACAAGTGAGAGCGCCAGCAGCCCGGAAACTACGGGGCGCAATTTAGCGGTAAAGCTTTTACTTTGCTCCGCAGGGGCTTTTTTCAAAATCAGAAGAATCAGTGAAAGAACTGCAATCGGTGCGGCGCAAAGCGACATGGTAGCAGCAAGAGAGCCTAAAAATCCCGCCTGTCTGTAGCCGACAAAGGTTGCGGCGTTAATTGCAATAGGACCGGGAGTCACCTGAGAAAGAGCCAGCACTTGATTAAACTGCGAAGACGAGAGCCAGTGGTTTTTTGTAACCAAATGGTACTCAATCAACGGCAAAGTGGAGAGCCCTCCGCCGAAAGCGCAGATGCCCACTTGCGCGAACACCGCGGAAAGAGAAGCTATCGCGCCCATCTGAGTACCAGCCTCTCTCCCGCAAATTGCAGCACAAGGATAAAAAACATTGAAAAGAGCGGATGCAGATGAAAAATTCCGATCATCGAGATGACGGCGATGATCGGAATCAAGTTCCACCGGCTGCGTTTGAGAGTTCCTTTGACATTTTCAAAGATAACAGATGCGATAATCGCTCCCGTGCCTGCCAGCACGCCTCGGAAGAAACCCTGCACAAGCGGCAGTGCGGAATATTCTAATATCAGCGGCGAAAGCAAAAGCACAATGATGAAGGGCGGCAGAACGGAGCCGGCGGCAGCGGCCAAACTGCCTTTGAGACCATGGTAATGCCGCCCAAGCAGCCATGATATTGAAACGGCGATGGGTCCTGGCATCGAGGCGGCAAGGCTCACCATATCGGCAAACTTTTCTTCGCCGATTCCGCCCCGCTTTTCCACCTCCAACTGGACAATGCCCAAAATGACAATGCCGCCGCCAAAGGTGACGGAGCTTATTTTAAAAAAGAAGAGAAAGAGCTCGATAAGGGTCATTTTTTCTCCAATCTGTATTTACTCGTTTGTTGATTTTAACAATGTTTACGCCAAAAATGGGGAAATTTTTCCACTAATACGTGTATTGGCTGACGGATATTGCATAGAAAACTCTCGCTAAATGGCGCGCTCCTACTAGAATTATAGGGCTTATTCACCATTCGGAGGTACAATATTTGAAGATAAAAATACCGGCATTGCTTTGCATATCTGCGCTGTTCTTTTTTTGGCACTCACACTCTGCATGGGCCTCTTCTGACGGCTTGGCGGCGAAAAAAATCTGCGCTCTGCTCTCTGAACAGCTGCACCCCGAAAGAGTTGTGGTCACAGTAAAGGGCTCTTATGTATGGACGGAAATCCGCGGCGCCAGCCTCCTTGGGCTGAGAGTAGAGAGAATGAGGCTGCGCGGTAAATTGAAAAAATATCAAGCGGCAAAAATAAAAGACGATTTTACCAAGCTGATCGAATCCTCTCAGGGGGAGATCGTCCTTAAAGAAGAAGACCTCAACAACTATTTGGCAGATGCCGGCGAGTTCAGCGGTTTCTCCGGGCTGAGAATAGACTTTCGGCCTGAGAAATCAGTGGCGCGCGGGCTCTATCACGCCAAGGTTCTTTTCAAAGTAAAGATGAGGATTATGGCAAAATCACGGCTCTCGCTTGAGGAAGATTCTCTCTATCTGCGCGACACCGAGGTATTTGTCGAAGGTGTTAAACAGCCGCAGAGCATGACAGAAAAAATAACCGCAAATATCAATCCGCTCTTTTCTTTTTCCGCCATTCCTTTTCCGGTAAAATTCACCAAGCTGGTAATAGACGGCGAAAGCGCAGCTGTCACCGCCGCACCGAACCCGGTTAGAGGAGGCGAAACCAGAAGCTACACACAAAAAAGCAGCCGCACCGCAGCAAACATCATTGCAACAAGCAAAAACTAAAATACTCTGCCTTTCATGAAGCACGTACTTATTTACGCTGGGCATCGCTTTAACGGCCATGCGCTTTTTTGTTCGCTTTTCACTCAGCGGTAATCTGCCAAATACCGCTGAAAGACGGCAGCTACTTCATCCTCAGCCAGCAAAACTTCCTTAAATTTAAACACCATCTCCGGGGCTCTTTTATCAAGGCCTTGACGCCGCTATTTTAACTCGCGCCATATTACATACGTGCGGCACACGCGATATTTACCCCTTTTCAGATAAATAGCTTTCAAACCTTGCCTGGTTTGGTTTTTATTCCCCGGTATAAAAAAAACGCTGCTTTTATTTATAGTTTTTTGTCAATTCCTTGCTGTGACTGTCTTTTTCTTTGATTACACTTTTTTGATGCCGTTTTTTTTTATTTTATCCCACAAAAATTTATAATCCGCTTTTTCTGTATAACACAGATTTTCGCCGCTGTGGATAATTTTTGACGCTATTTGCGGTTCTTCTTATAAGGTCAGTATAAATCTATATCTTTACTCACAAATAAACACACCTTTTGCGAGTATTTCCGCCGTTTTGTATATGAATTTTGAAAACATGAGAATTACACACAATTTTCATCCACAACATGTGGATAAAACACTGCCCTTTTGCGTTTTTTCGGCAATAACCAAGAAAAACAATGTGGATTTTTCTTCTTATCCACTATATCCACATCTCATTTGTGCAAAAATGATTACTGTAAAACAACAGTTTGTCCACAAAACACAAGTTATTCCCAAATAGATATCCACTGTTGCTATCACCGGCTTTTTAACCAATTTCTCATGGAACAAAAAAAGCGTGATTTGTCAAGTTTTCGCCTTTAGACAGGAAAAAACAGGGCATTTTTATTTACTAACATCATTTTGTGGATAAGTGTATATCTTTTGTGGATTGTGAAATTGGCTCATTTCCGATGACGCCTCTTGTTACTATTCATGATAAAATTACCCTGAAGAATCTGTTCTTGTCTGTTCTTTATTTTTCTGAGGTGAGTGCATAATGTCAAAAGAATTGGATATTGTCTGGAACGAGTTCACAGCCTTTTGTGTGGAGCGGCTGTCTGCAGCTGACAGCGCCGTCAAAACATATCTGGATACCTGCCTGCCGATTTCTTTGGAGGACGGCGTCCTGATGCTCGATGTACCTACACCATTCGCGCGTGAGCAGATCAAACTGCGTTTTCTCCCGCAGATGAAAGAAATACTTAAGGAGACAGGCTTTGGCTCTGATGTGCAGATTATTGTCAGCCAAGATATTAAGCCAGATGTGGGCGCTGAGGACCGTGCTGCCGCAGCTGCTGCTCCCGGGCGGATGATGATGAGCCGCAACGGACTCAACCCAAACTATGTTTTTTCCTCATTTGTCGTTGGCAAATCAAACAGGCTTCCCCATGCCGCCTGTCTTGCGGTGGCAGAATCACCCGGCGTCGCCTACAACCCCCTCTTTATTTGGGGAAAGGTAGGCTTGGGAAAGACTCACCTTATGCACGCCATCGGCAATCACCTCGAATCGACAAGAAACAATATGAAGGTGCTCTATGTAAGCGCTGAAACTTTTACCAACGACCTTATTAAGGCCATCAGAAACAATACCAATATTGAGTTTCGCTCAAGATACCGCGAGCTTGATGTGCTGATGATCGACGACGTACAGTTTATCGCCGGAAAAGAGCAGACTCAGGAAGAGTTTTTCCACACTTTTAACACTTTGCATGGGGCAAATAAGCAGATTATTATCAGCTCCGACCGACCGCCTAAGGACATTATGGGAGTTGAAGACAGGCTGGTTAACCGTTTTGAATGCGGCTTGGTGACAGATGTGCAGCCGCCTGACTTGGAGACCCGTATCGCTATTTTGCAAAAAAAAGCCGAGATGAAGCAGTATGTCATCCCGGAAGATATTGTGATGTTCATAGCCCAAAATATTCCCAGTAATATCAGAGAGCTTGAAGGCACTCTTAATCGCGTGGTTGCCTGCTCGGAGTTCAATAAAGAACCGATAAATATGGAAAACGTTTCGCTGTGGCTAAAGGATTTAATCCGTGACAACCACACAGGCCCGGTGAGTATAGGTATGATTCAGCAGTTGGTATCAGAGGCTTTCGGCATTTCCATAGAAGAGCTGACATCAAAAAACCGCTCTGCTGAACTGGCATTGGCACGTCAGGTTGCCATGTACCTTGCCCGCAACAAGACAAATGAGAGTTTGCAGCAGATTGCTTATGCCTTTAACAAAAAAGACCATACCACTGTAATTCATGCGAACAATAAAGTTGTGGAACTTTTAAAAACAGACTTGCGCGTGCGCACATATGTGGATAACATTGTAAAAAAGCTGTGATTTTTATGATTATCCACTGTGTATTGCATTGTGGGTAACATTTTTAAGCTGTTTTTCCACAGGTGAATTGTGGAAAGTGTGGATATTTTGTGAATAGATATTTTTTTTAATCCACAGCCAAAAAACATGGCATCACCGCCAAAAAGGGCGTTTTCCACATATTCACGCGCCCTACGGCTACGAATACTAATTTTCTAAATATAAAGAGAAGTAAAACAGGGGGTCTCTCGTATGAAGCTGACGATAAATAAAAAACAATTCCTCCAGAGCTGGAGTCTCGCAGAGAGAAGCACATCAAGTTCCAGTTCTATGAATATTCTTTCTTCCGTTTTGGTAAAGGCCTCTTTCGAGGAAGTTACCCTCCAGGCTACGGATATCAGAACCTCGATTATCTGTTCCGCATCGGGAATTAACGTCATTGAGCCGGGAGATGCTGTTTTTCCCATCAAAATGGTCAGTGACCTCTTCAAAAAAGCTCCGGGAGAAGAATTTTCGCTGACTGTCGATGATGGCAAGGTGGTACTCAAGGCCGGCCGCAGTAAATATAATTTCAGCACCTATCCCGTACGTGAATTTCCGGTGCTGCCAAATTCTCAGAACGCCAAAGTTTTCTGCCGCACCAATGCAGGAGACCTTTCCAAGGTTATTGAAGAGGGTACGCTTGCCGCATCTACAGGCGAAGAGTTTCCTCTCTACCTCTCTTCCGCTAATTTTCAAACAGAAAACGGCATTTTAAACATCGTCTCCACCGACACCAGAAGACTGGCTCTTTCGGGAACACCGGTTGAAGATTCAACAGAAGGCAGCAGTTCATTGCTGCCGATGAAGGGTGTAAAAGAGGTGCAGCGTATCTTAGGCTCTCTTAGCCCGGATGCGAAAATTGAAATTTTATATGACGATGCCCAGTTTTATTTCAAAGCGGGTTCTCTTGAATTCACCGTACGCCGCGTGGAATCGCGCTTCCCGCCTTACGAAAAAATTCTTCCCAAAGGACATTCTACCTGTGTTGCCCTTGACAGAGGCAGCCTCATTTCCGCTTTGGAACGAGTGGATGTAATTGTTCGCGACTATAACCGCATGGTGGTTTTGGATATAGCAGCCGGCAGCAGTCTGATGATGAGGGGCAAAGCTCCGGACTTCGGTCAGGCCATGGAAGAAATCAACGCCGAAATAACCGGCAATAATTTGAGAATAGCGGTTAACTCCAAATTTTTTATGGAGGCGCTGAAAGTAATGAGAGAGCCGCAGGTACTATTGGCATTTAATGGACCATCGGGTCATATGGCGGTAAGACGCATTGACAGCGAAGGCTTCCTCTGTCTGATTGCGCCGATAAACTTATCCGAGCAGGAATTAAAGATGGATGAAATTGATTCATCCGGAGACAATGGGCTATAAGAGAGTAAGATTCAACAATTTCAGAAACTTAGAGCCCCGGGAGATGATTTGGTCCCCGGGGCTGAACTTGCTTACCGGTGCTAATGGCTCCGGCAAGACCAATATTCTTGAGGGTATAAACATCATTTCCGGATGGGGGCCTCTTGAAAGGGGAACGAAAACAGCCTCTCTGCCTACCTGGAACAGCGGTTCCTCCGAAGTACAGCTTACCGGAGAAAATTCAGAATCAGACATTATCAAAGTGAAAATTTCCGGCAGACTGACACTAAGACTCAACGAAAAAATAATCAGTGCGACGGATTTAAGGTGGAAAGTTCCGGTACTGACTTTTTTACCCAATGATATGGCTATTTTGGAAGATTCCGCCTCTTACAGGCGCCGCTTACTGGATATGGTTTTGGCACTCTTGGTGCCTCCTTACGCAATAAGGCTCCATGACTACCGCCGCGGAATCAGACAAAAAACGGCGATGATCCGCCGCGGCATGCCGACAAACATTGTTGACAGAGCTTTAATGCCGCTTTCTGTATGGATTTGGAAAATGAGAGAAGAGGCTGTTTTACTTCTTTCAGACTGCCTTTCAGGCCTTGGCGATATATTGCCGGACGGTGTAAATTTGACTCTCAAGCGAGGCGGCGCAGGACATTTTGACGATATTGAAGAGGATTATCTCCGTTCGGTGATGATGAACAGGGAGCGGGAATGCGCCATGAAAGTACCGTTAGTTGGGCCCCACAGAGATGACATGGTGATAAAATGCCGCGACATGGCCGCCTGTGACTGTCTCAGCCGTGGCTTCAGGCGGCGCGCGGCGATAGCATTAATGCTTGCGGCCGCTGATGGAGTGAGACGCAAACTTGGCAGAGAGCCGGTGCTGCTCCTTGACGAGGTGACGGCAGAGCTTGACGCCTCAGGCAGAAAACTGCTCTTTGACTCTCTTATTGAGAGAAAAGCGCAGGTTTTCGCCGCCACAGCGGAACCATGTACCGACAATTTTCCCGGAGAAGTTTATATAGTTTCCGAAGGCAGAGTGATAAAACAGTGAAAATAAACGAAAAATATGATGTTATTGTGATAGGCGGCGGTCACGCGGGCTGTGAAGCGGCACTGGCAGCAGCACGTCTCGGAGCCAAAACCTTGATGGTCAACCTCTATCTCGACAGTACGGCTATGATGCCATGCAACCCCTCAATAGGCGGTCCGGCAAAGGGACATTTGGTGAGAGAAATAGACGCACTTGGCGGCGAAATGGCCGCAGCGGCAGATGCCGCGACGCAGCATCTGCGCTGGCTCAACACCTCAAAGGGTCCTGCGGTGCGCACACTGCGCGCCCAATGCAGCCCGCGCATATACAGCGACCACTACAGAAACGCCCTCATGTCCTGCGCCAACCTCGACCTACATCAGGCCCAGGCAACGGAGCTGATTATCAAAGACGGCTGTGCGGCAGGCATAAAAATAAAAACAGGACAGACCTTTTTGGCAAAAACGATAATCATTGCCACCGGCACTTACCTTGCCTCAAAAATACACATAGGCCTCACCAGCCACAAATCAGGGCCGCTGGGAATGGTGGCTGGAACGGAATTCGCCCGCAGCCTCAAAAAAACCGGTCTGGAAATAGGCAGGCTGCGCACCGACACGACACCGCGAATTCAAACTGATACCATCAACTGGCAAATATTGGACAGACAGGAGAGTATTCCCGAAGCCGAAAGTTTTTCCCATTTCAGCGAAAAACGCACCTACAGCGGCATTACATGCGGCTTAACGCGCACAAATGAGAATACCCACAGAATTATGAGAGAATATTTTTCACAGTCGCCGCTCGTTCAGGGTACTCTCGAAACAGAAGGGCCCAGATATTGCCCCTCAATCGATGACAAGGTGCTAAAGTTTCCCGAAAAGGATACCCATCCCATCTTTTTGGAACCTATAAGCCCTGAGAGCCGTGAAGTGTATATGCAAAATTTTTCGACATCGATGTGTTTGGAAGCGCAATTTGAAACAGTAAGGACAATAAAAGGATGTGAAAACGCTCACATACTTCGTCCCGGCTACGCAATAGAATATGATTTTGTCCTGCCAACTCAGCTTGAACCATGGCTTGAGACGAAAAAAATTAAAAATCTCTTCCTTGCAGGTCAGATAAACGGCACCTCCGGCTACGAAGAAGCAGGTGCTCAAGGGCTTTTGGCAGGCATCAACGCTGCCTTGCGCGTCCGCGGCTGTGAACAGCTGATACTTGGCAGGGACAATTCCTATCTGGGAGTGCTGGTGGACGACTTAGTCACCAAAGGCACAAAAGAGCCGTACAGAATGCTCACCAGCCGCTGCGAATACCGCCTGATACTTCGTCATGACAACGCTGACAAAAGATTATCCCCCATCGGCCGCGATTTGGGACTGCTAGCGGACGAAAAATGGCAGATACTCCAAAAAAGATGGCAAGCCATGGACGATGAGGCAGAACGGCTGAGCAATACAAAAATACCGCCCAGTGAAAAAGTCAATCAAATCCTGCGAGGTGCTAAATCCTCGCCGCTCACAGAAGGCATCTCGGCGGCCGACCTGCTCAGACGTCCCGAAGTTGATTGGCGCTTGGCGGCGGAGCTGACAGAAAGCGCGCTCTGCCCCGAACTTGGCGAAAGAATCGCCATTTCGCTCAAATACGAAGGATACATCGACAGACAGACACGCCAGGTGGAAAAATTCCGCCGCATGGAAATATTAAAACTGCCTCATGATTTTGACTTTGCCGCCGTATCCGGACTATCCGCCGAGGGACGCCAAAAGCTCATCAAAGCAGCACCCCGCACGCTTGGACAGGCATCGAGAATATCAGGAGTACCCCCGACGGACATTCAGCTTCTCTGGGTGGCGATAGAAAATAAACGGCGGGAAAAATCAGCAAAAAATGATGGATAACTACAAAAAAGCTGGAGAATTCATCAAAGAGGCTCCGGAAACGATTAAAGCCTGCTTCAAACTGGCTCTGCTGGAACGGGAATGGCAGCGCGTCGCTGGCTTGCCCGCCCTTGCTGAAATCACCGCTCCCGCCGCCTGCGAATTTACCGACGATGGAATAAAAATAACCATCAACGTCGCTGACCCTACAAAACTGATGATGGTTCAGTCGCGGCGCAACATCTTAACGCAAAACATCAGGCACTTCTTGAAAATGCACAATGTCATGCTGGAAATAAAAAGCGGTAAAGTACAAAAGCAAAGCAGCGCCAAGCCACCTCTGCCAGACTACATGAGACAAGCTCCCGTTTTGGTCTCCGAAGCAAAGCTAAGGGAGGAAACCAAAAAGCTGATGGAAGAAAAAAAACTTGACAAAGAGATAGCAGAAGCACTGGCAAAACTGCGGCTTACCTCTGAAAGGCTAGCTTCACGAGGTAAAAATTAACCTTACGTAAAAAGCTTAAAAGCCCGCGAGGCGCTGAATATTTTGTTTGGTAAGCCATGCTTGGCCTGATACAAGGATAATTTTCTGAACATCACGCAGATAAAACAAAAACGCCGCAGCGGATTAAAGCCGCAGGCGTTTTTATTTTATCTGTTACGATATTAATAAAACCGGATTTCACCGTGAAGACCGTCTTTATAGGCGTTACAAAAACAGTTAAACAGCAAGAATATTCAAATTTTCCCCACTCTTTTGGGGCGAAAAAACGTCACTCAAAAGCAACAGTGTCTGTAAAAACCTGCGAGGTGCTGATTATTTTGCTATTAAGCCATTTTGCATATTGCTTGGCAAAAAGCTTGCGTGCCTTGTTGAACATTGAGCTGCGTGAAAGAAAATTGCCAGTCTACTTTGCCAAACAGCCAAATACCAAAAAAGCGGCAAAATATATGCATAGCGGAGAATATTTCCCCATTACGCGGGCTATTTTTGACAGCAGAAAAACAAGGTGCTAAAACAACCAAACCCAACTACCGACGGCGGGCAAAGTCTCTAATTTGTTTATCTCTCTTTGGGGTGAAAAAACGTCACCTAAAAGCAACAATGTCTGTAAAAACCTGCGAGGTGCTGATTATTTTGCTCATTGAAAATTGCTTGGCTTGCTATGCAGACCGGAGTTGGGTACATTATGCAGATACAAAAAGCGCCGCCGGTTTTTGCTCTATTTTTGTTGTTAATAAAGGCGCGTGATATTTCAGTCAAAAGGCTGATTGCACTATATTTTATTCTGATAAGATATAATACACAGCCACAAAAGAATCATTTTAATCTATAGAAAATATTACCTATGAGATGGAGGCATTATTTATGATGAAAATTGGAGAGACAATACAGAGCGGCGATTTTAAAGGCGAGAAGCACGTACCGGTTATTGAGGCACCTGCAAAGGTCAAAGCCGGAGAAAAGTTTGAAGTTAAAGTTTGTGTAGGCAAGGAAATTGCCCATCCCAACAAAATGGAGCACCATATTTCCTGGATACAGCTTTTCTTCAAGCCGGCTGATTCTAAGTTTGTTATCGAGCTGGCTAAGTTTGATTTCACTGCCCACGCAGCTGCTATGGACGTAGCCGCAGCCGGACCTGCTCTGGCAGAACCCTTTGCGGCAGCAGCGGTAAAACTGGCGAAGCCGGGAACATTGATTGCCGTCAGCTACTGCAATATCCACGGACTTTGGGAGTCAGCACAGGAAATCGAAGTAGAATAGTCAAGTATCTTTAAGCAGCCGGCTGTTTTATTAAAGGTTTGCTTTAACGGGTCTAGCATTAAAGCAGTATTTTGCCAAACAATTAAAGTATTTACAAACAAAAATGGGACGTCAAAAAGACGTCCCATTTTTTCATGGAAGATTGTACAATTAGCAAAGCTGAAAAAGGGCAGATGAAGCACATTTATTGCCTACAATAGACAAAAGGAAGTAACATTTTTGGAGTATCCACAACAAAATTTGCAATTGCTGTATTTTTTTGCGTATTTGGACTGTTAAAGCAAAGTTGGTCACAATTTTATCCACATTTTGTGTATAACAGTGTTTATAAGGGGGTGAAAATGTGGAAGGATTTGGTGGAAGAAAGTGTGAATCTGTAAGAACGGTATTTTTTGCCGTGATTTTATCATTGATATTTATGCCATTTTGGGCGCAAAAGTCAGAATCAGCGGAGATTTACTCTATTAAGGACGATCTGAACAGAACGGTTACAGTAAGCCATCCGGCGGTGAAAATAGTCTGTTTGGATGAGGCCCATGCGGAAAACATCGTCGCTTTGAGAGCTGTGCGCCAGTTAACTGCGGTTACAGATACCGCCTCTTCCAAGTGGGTGCCGAAAAAAATTAAAAGAATTGCCCAAAATTCCTCTGCTTCGCAGATCGCCGCTTTAGAGCCCGATCTTGTCGTTATGGAGACCGACTGGGCTCAGGGCAAAAAAAGCCTGCTTGACGGTTTGCGAAAAGAGGGTATTCCCTATGCTGTTTTTGACGAGCCTCATTGGGGATCGTTCGCTCTCTATCTGGAAAGGCTGGGGACTCTTACCGGCAGAGACAAGGAGGCAGATTTAGCTCTTATCTCTTCCGAAAAAGCGATGGATAAAAGTGCCGTTAGAGCTGATTCGGTGGAGAATAAAAGTCTCTTTGTGATCTGCGGCGCCGACTTTTCCACTTGCGCCTGGGATTCTTGGGGTGCGAGAATCGCCGCCACCGCCGGAGCGAAGCTGATTACCGACAAAGATGCCCCGAAAAAAAAGGATAAAAGGTGGATTATCGATTATGGTGCGGCTAAATTTGCCCAAAAAGCCAAAAATGCGGACTATATTATTACTTTGGTGAATAAAAGCAAAGGCGGCAAGGCAATTTCACGCGCGGAGATTATCGGCTCGCCGCAATTTAAAAATATTAAGGCAGTCAAGCTGGGCCAGGTCTTTGAGGTTGACGAGGCAGATTTTATTTTGCCCTCTTTGGTGCGTCTTGACTCGTCTTTAGTCTCTTGCTGGCAGATTTTAAACGGTGTTCAGCCGAAAAAAAAGATTTTTCCCAAGATTTAAACAGCCGCTGATTGTGTGCCTAGCCGGCGTCACAGATATGCCCTGTCTGCTGTAGTCTCACGGGCTTGATATACAGCCAAAGCGAATGAAAAACCGTCACTCTCCCGTTGGATAAGCTTGACTGAATTTTTGTTGCGGCTGCAGAGCAGAAGCACCGCCGATTCAAAAGTAGTGTGAGACAAATGCATGGCTCGGCAGCCAATCCGCAGCCGTTACGTAAATCTGCCGCAGCGCAGACGAGATAAAATCTTTATTGCGGCAGCCGATTAATTTTCACCTTCCTGCCGTGTATTTAGGACGGGAAAAAGTTTGCGCTTGTTTTGTGGTAAACAACTGATGCGGCAAGTTTGATGCTTATGCTAATGAATAAGAAACTCAGTGCGGTTTACGCAAACCGCCTAGTTATGGAAATAGCTTACTGCACAAAGCAGAGCGCCGTTTCAGCTCTTTGCTTGTAATTGGCATTTTACTTGGTCATAGCCATATTGCTTTTTGGCGTATCCTTTGCCGTTTAAAGATAATAATAGCAAAACCCCCCGACGCTGAAGATGCCGGGGGGTTTTGTGATGCGCTATTTTGTATGGAAATATGAGCTTTTGCGTTTTGTGTATTAGGCTAGTTTTTGCGCGATAAAGGCTCCTAAAACGAGGTTATCCTCGCCAAGGTTTGTCAGTCCATGTGAGCAGCCCATGCGGCACAGCAAGATGTCGCCCGCTTTTACTTCTCTTTCTTCCCCGTCTTCGCGGTACAGCCCTGTACCGGAAATAATATGGTAAATCTCTTCAGTGCCCTCATGTTTGTGGTATCCGATAGAGGAACGCTTATCTAAGCTTATTAGCGTCGCCATGGTAAAGACTCCCGACTGATCGGGAATGATTACCGGATACTTTACCGCTGTACCGTTTCCTGTTCCGCCAAGGTTTTTGCACTTTTGCGCTTCTTTTGTGTTGATTAACATAAAATAAATCGCCCCTCTCTCTGATGCTTGAAACAAAAACATTAAACTGCTGCTAATTTTAGTACTTATTTTAATTTTTAGCCATATGTGCTTTTTGGCGGGAATATTTTGGAAAATAAATGAGTGTAGTAGATTAGACTTTTACTGACTATTAAAATGGCTGAGGGTTTGGATAATTAAATTTCGCCTCTTTTTAAACATTTAATCTTTCATGAGCAAAATAAAAGTGTAAAATATAGGCGTCAAAATGCGGTCTGCGTCTGTATATTCCTAAAGCGGAGCGGATTGGTTGTTTTGATGTAAGGTATAGCTTCATGGCCAAAGCGCAGTTGATTTATGGGGCCTCGGTAAAAAAAGCGAAGGGAATGGGTAAATGGACAGGTCAAAGGTTTTTTTCACTAATATGAGAACATCTCCCGAACAAAATATTCTGCAAAAGTTAAAACTGCTGATAGAGCAGGCGGGAATTGAGAATATCGATTTTAAAAAACAATATGCGGCTATTAAGCTGCATTTGGGAGAGCCGGGAAATTTGGCATATCTGCGCCCCAACTATTCCAAAGTTGTGGCGGATAAGGTGAAAAGTCTTGGCGGACGCCCCTTCCTCACAGACAGCAATACTCTCTATGTGGGACGGCGCAAAGACGCGCTTGAGCATTTGGACGCCGCTTATGAAAATGGCTACAACCCCTTTTGCACCGGTTGTCAGGTGATAATCGCCGACGGGCTTAAGGGAACGGACGAGGTTTGCGTGCCGGTAGCGGGCGGAGAATATGTCAAAGAGGCGAAAATCGGCCGCGCGGTTATGGACGCCGATGTGATTATTTCCCTTACCCACTTTAAAGGTCACGAGCAGACGGGATTTGGCGGCGCGATCAAGAATATCGGTATGGGATCCGGCTCACGGGCTGGGAAGATGGAAATGCACAGCAGCGGAGAGCCGAAGGTGAGCCGCAAAAAGTGCGTAGGCTGCGGAAGGTGCAAAAATGTTTGCGCTCATGAGGCGATTGCCGCGGGCGGCGGCGAAAAGGCGGTAATTTTGTCTGAACGCTGTGTGGGCTGCGGCCGTTGTTTGGCAATGTGCTCCTTTGATGCCATCAGCCCCAAGTGGGACGAGGGTGTAGATGTGCTTTGCAAAAAGATGGCGGAGTATACCAAAGCGGTACTGGACGGACGGCCATCATTCCATATCAGCTTGGTAGTAGATGTTTCGCCGAATTGCGACTGTCACAGTGAAAACGATGCCTCTGTAATCGCCGATATCGGCATTTTCGCCTCCTTTGACGCGGTGGCTCTGGATCAGGCCTGTGCTGACGCAGTGATGAAAGCTCCGGTGATTGGCGGAACTTTGCTGACGGACGAACTTGCTAAACATGGCGCCTGCAGCGACCATTTTCACACCATGCACCCGGATACGCACTGGCAGACGACCTTGGAGCATTGCGAAAAACTTGGCTTGGGCACGAGAAGCTACGAGTTGACGGAGATTTAAAAGCCATTTGCAGTAAAAAGGTATCGATAGTTTTGGCAACGGGTTATAACTTTAAAGAGCCGCGCAAATAAGTTGCTGCCGCCTTCTCGCAGCAGTTATTTGCCATTACCCAGGGTATTTGCGCAAAGAGTAAGCATAGCAAAATAATCAGCATCTGCTTTCGTGAGAAAGAGGCGGGCTTTCTTGCCGGTTATGCGGCGGTGAAGAGCAAAAGCGGCAAAATCGCCGTCATCTTAGGTGATGACTTGCTCTTGGCGCATACCACCAGCGATGGTGATAAAAAAACCTCCCGCAGAATGGGGCGGGAGGTTTTTATACGAGCGAAAGGCGATTAACCATTTATATGGTTAAAGAGCCTGATAAATAATATTGGCGGCGATTATCAGCAGCACCGAGCCGCCGAAATATTCCGCGCGCCGCCCCACTTTTTCTCCGAGAGCCTTGCCCGCTGCTGCGCCGACGAAGGAGAGTGCGAAGGTGATGACTCCCGCCGCTGCGGCTAAAAGCAAGGCGGAGCCGCCCGTGCTGCTGACGGAAAAGCCGACAGCAAGAGCGTCAAGGGAGGTGGCGAAAGCTAAAATAATCACATTTTTAAAGGTGATAACCATACAGGAGTCAGAGTCTTCACCTTTGTACGCCTCCTTAATCATATTCGCTGCCACCCACAAAATCAGCGCTGCGGCAATCCAAGGCGTCCAGATGTCAAAAAAGCCGCTCAAATGTTCGGCTATTGCTGCTCCCAAAAGGGGCATGAAAAACTGAAAAAAGCCAAAAGCCAGCCCCAGAGAGAGTGCCTCTTTTTTGGTCAAATATTCATGACAAATGCCAAGACAGATGGCAACAGAAAAAGCGTCCATCGCCAAAGAGGCGGCCGTCGCAAGAACATTAATATTACCGGTGATAAAAGAGATCATCTTATTTAAATTATTCCGCCCTTTCTGCTTTTGCTGCCAACAGTCTGCTGCGGTAAATATCAAAAACAAGTGTGAAAAGCACCAACACCAGCGGTCCTAAGAAAATTCCCAAGAAACCCCAAGAGATTACGCCGCCAAACAGCCCCATGATAATCAGCAAAGTGGGAATCTCCTCCCCCTCCTTGCCGCCGCTGATCAAAATCGGCCGCAGTAAATTATCGACCGTGCCGACAATTGCCGTACCCCACAAAAGTAAAATAGCGCCGTTTTTGATATCTCCAGTCAGCAGCAGATAGAGCCCGCCTGGAATCCACACAACAGCGGTGCCGGCAGGAAACATGCCGAAGAAAAACATCAGCATACCAAAAAAGGCGGGATTGCCCAGCCCCACAAACCACCAGCCCAAGGAGCCCAAGACCGCCTGAATCGCCACGGTCATCAAGATGCCGAAAATAACAGAGTGGAGCAGGCTTTCAGCGCGGCGAAAAAAGTTTTGCCCCTCATTTTCCGAAAGGGGGATAACGCTCTTTATGTAATTGACAATTTTCTCTCCGTCGCGGATAAAGAAAAAAGATACCATCATAATAACCATAACTTCAAATAAAAAGGCAGAGGCGCCGTGAAGCATGCTTTTGGAAAATGCGGAGAGAAAAGTCCCCGACCACTTCGCCGCTTGGCTTACCACCGCTTTTACCGAGTCGGAATCTTTAGAGAAAGAGATAATGGAGTCTGAAAGCCAATCAGGCAGCCATGAGGGTAAAATTTCTGTAATATCGCGAATCTGACCCAGCTCAATGCGCGACATAAAGGCGGTAACAGCGGCAGTGAGGTCAGCCACCTCACCGGCTAGAGAAGACAGCACTGCCAGCAGCGGAATAATCAGACCCAAAGCCAGCAGCAGCATTGTCAGTCCGGCTGCTATGCTGGGATAGCGAAAACCGGTCAGACGGTTAAGCTTTTTGAAAATCGGCGCCGTGGTGAAAGAGAGCATTGCCGACCAAATAACGGCCATCATAATCGGCCTTGTAACCTGAAAAGCGAGAAAAGCGAACAAAGTGAAAAAAAGTATAAAAGAAAGCTTATTATTTGTCTGTTTTATGCGAACATTTTGGCTGATTTTACAGTTTTTTTCCATACAAACATCTCCTGCAATGTTATAATAGCAACGATGTAAATTATACAACAACGCTAATGAAAGGGGTGTATTAATTGGGCGCTCCGGCAGAGAACCTTTGTTACGATGAATCAGAAAGAATTTCACCATCAATGCACAAGGGAGTTTCTCCAAAAAAAGAAACTGCTGCGGCAAGAAAAGAGACCATTAAAGTTATTGCCGTGGGCGGAGGCGGCGGCAACGCTTTAAACCACATTATCAGCAAAGGACTTGAGGGCGTGGATCTGCTGGCGGTTAATACAGATCTTCGAAGCCTTGATATGTCCCTTTCCACAGAAAAAATAGTCCTCGGCGAAAGAGTCACCAAAGGACTTGGCGCAGGAGCAGTTCCTCAAGTGGGCGAACTTGCCGCCAAAGAATCTCTCGTTGAGATACGTAACTACCTAAAAGGCGCCGACATGGTTTACATAACCGCCGGCATGGGCGGCGGCACGGGAACAGGAGCCGCTCCGGTTATTGCGGCGGCGGCGCGGGAGATGGGAATTCTCACAGTTGCAGTCGTCACCAAGCCCTTTGGTTTTGAAGGATCAAGGCGTATGCGCTACGCTGAAGAGGGCATAGCCAAACTTAGAGAACATGTTGACGCTCTCATCGTTGTGCCCAACGACAGACTTCTCTCTGTATCGCAAAAGCAGCTCACATTAGTGGAATCTTTCTCCATGGCGGACGAAGTTTTGCGCCAGGCCGTCCAGGGCGTCACCGACCTCATCACCAAACCGGGGCTGGTAAACGTGGACTTTGCCGACCTCAGAAGCGTAATGAAACAAGCCGGCTCCGCAATCATGGGAGTGGGCTGCGCCAAGGGTGAGGACAGAATAGAAAAAGCCCTCAAAGAGGCGATTGAAAGCCCGCTGATGGAGTGCTCTATGCAGGGCGCTAAAGGAGTGCTGATGAATATCACCTGCGGCAGCGACCTTGGCATCTTTGAAATTCAGCAGGCGGCATCATACGTGGAAGGAATTGTCTCCGAAGACGCCACCTTTGTCTGGGGCTGCGTAGAAGACCCCACAATGGAGGGTGCTGCGGAAATAATCGTTGTTGCCACCGGCTTCCGTCAGGAGACAAGCGAACCGCGGACGGCACAGCACACAAAGGCACCGGAAGCAGCTCCGCGCCGTCAGAGAACCATACCGACCATAGAAAAAGAGCCTCAGCCCGAAGAGCAGTTTACCCCTGTTTTCAGAGCTCCTGCCCCCACAGTTGCGGAAACAGTCTATGTCTCTCCCCAGTCTCATGCTCCCTCATGGCTGATTACGGCAGAAGAATCGCAAGATATGGTCAAAGAAGATAAAACAGCCGATATCTTAGACACACCTACCTTTGTCAGACGCAACAAAAGCGCGCGCAAACCACAGATAGTTTAAGCGGCGGAATTTTCGTCAAAAGAGCGTAAACATAAAAAACAACAGACCGCAAGCCGTTCTCGGCGCGGTCTTTTTGTTGTTTAAAAGTTTAAAAAGTTTAAAAATTTAATAAACTGCCGACAAGCCCTAAGCTCCCATGGCAAAGCCTCTCATGCTGCGCCCTATCTTTGTTAAGCTGCAGCATTTTTCGTGCGGTAAGGTCCGGTTTAAGCGGTACAGACATTGGCGGATAATTTGCTGTCAGGTGAATTCGCCCTCCCATCAATTCATCTGCCGCAGGAATTTCTCTGATAGTCCGAAATTAAAAACTTACATCGTCTTGCAGATTTATCAGACATGTCTTTTCAAACACACCTCTGACTGTTTTTTATTTACAGAAATCTCCAAAGCGGCTGCATTTAAGCCAATTGTTGCTCACGTATCAAGAGCTGCCGCTGCCGCAATCAAAAATCTGCCTTTTAGTATAAAATTACGCTGATGTTTTAAAACAAATATTCTTTCAAGTAATCTCCGCTATAAAATTCTGCATAACCAATTGTCCCGTTTGCTCAGGATTGCCTTTAGTTCGCAAAAATCCTTCGCACATACAGAAGGTCCCCTTCTTTTCGCTTCGCCCTCGTATGTTTTATCTATTATCTTTTCTTTCGGGATTTTTTCTCCTTACGCAGGGCGGAGGTGTCTTGCTTCTGTTTGGCTTCGCCCCCAAGAGCATTGCTATTTTTACGCGGGGAAGTTTATTCCCCATTACATCCGCTTTTTTTCTTTCGACTTCGCTAGCTCCTTTTTGGTTGGCGTTGCCTTGCGTTCGGAAAAATCTCTCCGGCACTACGGAAGGGCTCTTTTTTTATGTATTTGTTGGTCAGATTTGTCGGCGTTTGGCTTTTCTGCCAAGAAAAATCCTTTCATGCGGGGCAAAAAGGGGATTTGACGGAGGTGCGAAGCAAAATAGTGGCTGTTTGCCTTTAAGGTTGTTTTATTTTGGCGATGCGGCTTTGTTTTAGACGGTGCGAAAGCGCAGGCTGCGGCAACGACCGGGTGAAGCGGGGAGTTATATTTTAAAATGTCAATATTAGTTAATATCTTTAAACTCTTTTTATTTCATAAAAACGGCGTAATTTGGCGCAATTTTGAAGATGTCCGCTATCTGGTGATATAATTTATCCGTTTGATGCTCCGATTATTTATGAGCAATGTTTATTAGGAGGAATTAATATGGCGGATAACGCGGGCGCTGAATTTGATTACGAGATATGCAGCAGCAGAATCAGACCTATTGCAGAGGGGCTGATTAAGAAGTATGAGGAGCTGCGCCACATTGACCCGGATAAAATCCTCTTTGTTGTTAACCACAAGAGTTCCGGCAGCAAAAGGCAGATTGTTCTTGCCAAGACGAGCAAAATTTCCCCCAAGTGGACAGAGCTTCTCTACCAGCTGGGTTCTTGCTCTTACTTCTATATGATTGAATTTTATGCCAAGACCACGGCGGCGATGGATGAGAGCCAGATGGTGGCTCTGGTCTACCATGAGCTGCGCCGCATCGGGCCTGAGGGAGAAATTTTAGCTCCCGATGTTCACGACTGGTGGCAGCTGATTCAGGGGTTGGGACGCAAATGGTTTTATCCCGATACCTCTTGCCCCAATCTGCTCGATGATGACGTGAACTGGAAAAAACTTATGGGCGGTCTTTATGATCAGCGGGATTTAGACTCGGAAAATTAGTTGAAAACAAGCAAAGCGGCGGCTCATACCGCCGCTTTTTTTGTGCCCAAAACAGCAGCGAAACAAAAGTAATTTGGCACCTAGCGGAGCTAAGGATTTTCAACATGCCGAAAGTCTTTAACGCAGCGTCAGCGCGCGGCTGTTTCCATGGGTTT
>CAZFWP010000023.1:0-20459 GCA_964522805.1 uncultured Synergistaceae bacterium
GAAACTGGAACTGCTCAAAGCACACGTAAAGGGAATCGCATGGGGAGATAAGACAGAGCTCCTTGCGAACGGAACGCTCCAAGTCAACAAGAGTGAACTTCTTGAACTCGTCGCTGACGAAAACTTCAAGTCACTTGATGCTGACATGGCACGCCCCGGAGAAAGCGTCAGAATCACACCGGTAAAGGACGCAGTGGAACCGCGCTGCAAAGTAGAGGGAACAGGCGAAGTATTCCCAGGAATGATCAGCGATGTCGAGACAGTCGGTAACGGCAAAACATTTGTCCTCGAAGGCGCAGCTGTAGTAACATGCGGACGTATCGTCGGATTCCAGGAAGGCATCGTTGACATGAGCGGAGAGGGTGCGAAGTACACGCCGTTCTCCAAGACACTCAATGTGGTTCTCGTTTTTGAGCCCAAAGAGGGAATCGAAGTCTATGCTTATGAAAAAGCTTGCCGTCTCGCCGGATTCAAAGCTGCTCTCTACCTTGCTCAGAGTGCATACAAGGCCGGAGCAAAGGCTGACGAGACCAAAACATATGAAATCCCCGCATTCACTGAGAGTATGAAGGCATACCCCGAGCTTCCGAAAGTTGCTTATGTCTACATGCTTCAGACACAGGGACTTCTCCATGACACCTACGTCTATGGCGTTGATGCGAAGAGAATTATCCCGACACTTATCCACCCGAACGAAACAATGGATGGCGCTATCGTGTCAGGTAACTGTGTCTCCGCTTGCGACAAGAACAGCACCTACGTTCACCTCAACAACCCCGTTATCCGCTCACTCTATGAGCGCCACGGAAAAGACATTAACTTTGTCGGCGTCATCATCACCAACGAAAACGTCACACTTGCCGACAAGCGCCGCAGCTCCTCATACGCCATTAAGCTTGCTACAATGCTTGGCGTAGACGGAGTAGTCATCAGTGAAGAAGGCTTCGGCAACCCTGACGCAGACCTTATCATGAACTGCCACAAGGCCGAAATCGCCGGTATCAAAACAGTACTTATCACGGACGAATATGCCGGACGTGACGGCGCTAGCCAGTCACTTGCGGACGCGACCAAAGAAGCGACCGCCGTTGTTACAGCGGGTAACGCCAATGCGATGGTCTACCTCCCGAAGCTTGACAGACTTATCGGATTTACCGATTATGTCGATGTCATCGCCGGGGGATTTGACGGTTCACTCCATGCCGATGGCACAATCGAAGTTGAGCTTCAGGCAATAACAGGCGCTACATGTGAGCTCGGGTTTAATAAACTCGGCGCACAGACGTGGTAGTGGAGGAGGAAGATTCATGACTTACAGAATAGTTCATTACATCAACCAGTTCTTCGCCGGAATCGGCGGAGAAGAACAGGCCGGAGTCGCTCCTGAAGCACGCGAAGGTATTGTCGGTCCCGGTGCGGCACTTAAAATGGCTCTTGGCGCAGAAGCTGAAGTAGTAGGAACAGTAATCTGCGGCGACGGCTACTACGCGGAAAACATGGAAACTGCCACAGATACAATCATCAAGATGATCTCTGATTTCAAGCCCGACGCAGTTGTCGCCGGTCCCGCATTTAATGCAGGCCGTTACGGCACAGCATGCGGCGGCGTATCTGATGCAGTCACCAAGAGACTTGGAATCCCTGTCATCACCGGCATGTATGCTGAGAACCCCGGTGTAGATATGTTCCGTAAATCAGTCTACATCGTCGAAACAGCAGACAGCGCCCGTGGCATCAAAGAAGCCGTCCCCGCGATGGCAAAGCTTGTCCTTAAGCTCCTTAAGGAAGGCACACTCGGAAGCCCCGAAGAAGATGGCTACCTTACACGCGGCGTCCGCGTAAACTGCTTCCACGATATTCCCGGTGCTGACCGTGCCGTAGCAATGCTTGTCAAAAAGCTTAAAGGCGAAGAATTCACCACAGAATATCCGATGCCTGTCTTTGACCGCGTAGATCCCGCAGCGGCAATCAAAGATATGAAAGACGCGACCATTGCGCTTGTAACATCAGGCGGAATCGTGCCTAAGGGCAACCCTGACCACATTGAATCATCAAGCGCTTCCAAGTTTGGCAGATACTGCATCGCAGGCGTAGACACCGCTGACGGCGAGCACTATGCGACAGCTCACGGCGGATATGACCCCACCTATGCCAACCACGACCCGAACAGAGTTCTCCCTGTTGACGAACTCCGCAAGATGGAGAAGGCTGGAGTATTTAAGAAGCTCTATGACTTCTTCTTCACCACAGTCGGCAACGGAACCTCAATTGCTAACGCCAAAAAATTCGGACTTGCCATCGGCGAAGAACTCAAGAACAACGGAGTTGACGCTGTGATCCTCACCTCCACCTGAGGAACCTGCACACGTTGCGGTGCAACGATGGTTAAAGCAATCGAAAGCTATGGCATTCCTGTTGTGCACATCTGCACAATCGTTCCTATTTCACTTACAGTCGGCGCCAACAGAATCGTACCTGCAGTAGCGATTCCGTTCCCGCTCGGTGATGCGTCCAAGACACCTGAGGAAGAATCAGTGATCCGTCACGACATGGTTACCAAGGCTCTCGAAGCCCTTAAGACACCTGTTTCAGAACAGACAGTATTTTAAGAAATAACAAGGGAGAAGCATTAGCTTAATATACGCCCGGTATATGCGGCGGAGTCAGAGCATAACAATTGCACTGACTCCATGCCGCAAGAGGCGGAATGAAGCGGGTGCTTCTCTCTATTCATTTAATTATTTACCTGAACATAAAATTAATTACATCACAATGTTTTATTATTCACAAAGACAAGGACTTTAGCTACAGCTAACTCTATAATGAACATGAAAATACTGCCCGCGAGGGTATTATATTAAAAAACACATAAATCAGGGAGGAAACAGAAATGCCCAACGCAGCAATCAAAGCATCAGCATACTCACTTAACCATGCACCTGAACTTGCTCTTCACTATGGAAACACTCCGTTTGTAGAGAGAGAAACTCATCCTGATTCAGATTTCCTCAAAGAGCTCCCCAAGTACACACAGGATTATGAGTCCGCAGCTAAGTACGCACCCAACCTTACATACATCGGCGCAATGACCATCGATGAATTTGAGACAAAAGAAAAACCCTGGTACACAAACCTTGAGCCCGAAGTAAAGCGTTTTGGCAAATACGGTGAAATTATGCCCGAAGATGAGACTATCGCGTTTCTTGATATTTGCGACGTCTTTGACCTTGTATGGCTCGAAAAAGGTTTCTCTGCTGATGTAAAAGAAAGAATTGCCAAGCATCCCCTCATGAGAGAGGATATCGTTGCCCGTCTTGAGGCCGGACATGACCTTGCTGAAATAGAGCACGAAGTAGCCCACGCCGGTGCTCTCCCCCTTTATGTAGGCGGCAAGGTTGTCGGCTGCAGCAGACGCGGACATGAAGTTGATCCTAACCTCACAGCCTATGAACTCCTTGTAAACATGACCTGCAAAACCAGCGCAGTTCTCTCTCTTCTCCACCTCATTAAGAACGCCGGTATGGAACCTGGTGACATTGATTTTGTTGTGGAATGCTCAGAAGAGGCGGCAGGCGACATGAACCAGCGCGGCGGCGGCAACTTTGCAAAGGCTATCGCTGAAATTGCCGGATGCGCGAACGCTTCCGGCTGTGACGTAAGAGGTTTCTGCGCCGGCCCCGTTAATGCGGTACTCGCAGGAGCATCAATGGTAGCAGCAGGCACACGTAAAAACGTCGCTGTGATCGCAGGCGGAGCAATTCCTAAGCTCTATATGAACAGCCGCGATCACGTGAAAAAGCAGCTCCCTACACTCGAAAACTGCCTTGGCTCATTTGGCGTCCTTATCGTCCCCGATGACGGTACACTTCCTGTGATCCGCCTTGACGCTATCGGCAAGCACACCGTCGGTGCCGGCGCGTCACCTCAGACAGTCACCAGCGTTCTTACCTATGAGCCTCTCGCAAAGGTTGGACTCACACTGGCTGATGTTGACAAATACGCACCTGAACTTCATAACCCGGAAATTACACTTCCCGCTGGTGCAGGCAACGTTCCTGAAGCAAACTTCAAGATGATAGCCGCCCTTGGTGTAATGAAAAAGCAGATAGAAAAGCCCCAGATGCTTGATTTTATTAAGGACCATGGAATGACAGGCTTCGCCCATACACAGGGACACATTCCCTCAGGCGTACCCTTCATGGGACATGCAGCTGACGCTATTATGGCCGGAAAAATGAACAGAGCAATGATTATCGGTAAGGGCAGCCTCTTCCTCGGACGTCTGACAAACCTGGCCGACGGCGCTTCCTTCCTTGTGGAGAAACCGTCAGGCAAGCCCGCAGCAGCAGGCGGCGTAACAAAAGAAGAAATTCGTGAACTGATCCTTGAAGCCCTCGGAGAAATTGCCGGCGGACTCAGCAAGTAAGCGGTGACGGATATGACAGATAAGACAGAAACAAAAAGACTCATCGGTGAAGTTCTCGCCGAGATAATAGACGAGGCCAAAAGCGGCTGCGGTAAGCAGACGACAGTAGGGCTCATGGCTTATGGCAGTGAACTTGGCAGTGACGAACTTGCCAAAGGCGCAGTACTCGCCATGGAAAACGATCCCTCTGTCAAAGTGCGGCCCATCGGTCCGAAAGTCGCCGGTTATGAGCACCTTGACTGGATTGAAACAGCTGCTGACGAGCATGAAATCGCCCACGCAATGGAAGCGGCTCTCAGCGACGGCACAATCTCCGGAGCTGTGGCTCTCCACTACCCCTTCCCCGTTGGTGTAACCACAATCGGTAAGGTTCTGACTCCGGCGAAAGGCAAACCCTGCTTTATTGCTTCCTCAACCGGCACATCTTCGGTCAACAGACTCGAAGCCATGCTCAGAAACGCCATCTACGGCATCTCTGTAGCCAAGGCTAACGGCATCAAAGAACCTAAAGTAGGTGTCCTTAACCTTGATGGAGCCCAGACTGTACTCCGCGCCCTTCAGAAGCTGGCTGACAACGGTTATGACATCACCTTCGGTTCCAGCATTAGAAAAGATGGCGGCGCCATCCTCCGCGGCAATGACCTTCTTGCCGGAGCTGTTGATGTGGCAGTAATGGACACTCTGACAGGCAATGTAATGATGAAGCTTTTCGGCGCTTGGAACACCGGCGGCAACTATGAAGCACTCGGATGGGGCTACGGTCCTTCTGCAGGTGAAGGCTGGACAAAGGTAGTCTCGATTATCTCCAGAGCTTCAGGGGCACCGGTAATCGCCAATGCGCTTTCATTAAACGCCAGAAGCGCTAAAAATGGACTTCCCGCCATCGTCGCTGCAGAGCTTAAAAAAGCGCAGGCAGCCGGACTTGCCGAGCTTATTGAAGGTTTCCAGCCCAAAGCTGCCAAAGCTGACGAAGAAGAAGTGAAGGCCCCTGCGGCTGAGCCGACAGACGAAGAAATTCACGGCATTGACGTTCTGGAAATTGAAGATGCGGTCAAAGCTCTGTGGAAGGAAGGCATTTATGCCGAATCTTCCATGGGCTGCACAGGACCTGTCATTAAGTTTGCAGCGCACAATGCGGAAAAAGTCGAAGCCACACTGAAAGAAAAAGGCTTCCTCTAAAAATAGCGTTACAATCAAAAAGGGGACAGGGCTGATTTTGCTCTGTCCCCTTTTCTGCTATAGCAGAGTGGCTAGTATTTTTTGCTTGCGTATAAAGAGAAGGTAAAAGTAAGCGGCGAGGTACCAGCAGTAAATACCGCCAAACGATTAATTTTTCCTCTTTTATCCAACAGTGAGTAGCTCTTTTTATGACGATTCATCGCGGCAAACAGATACTCCTCGTATTTGGTGCTGCGGATATACGCAAAGGAATTTACTTTTACCTTGCTTACGTATAGGGTGTGATAAAACAGTAATATCCACTCTTTCAATGATTCTCATAGTGATAAAATATCTTTACCAGATTGAGGAAGAGGGATATTAGATGGACAAAATAGAAGCGACACAAAAGAATTTTCTTGAAGGCTGCAACTGCTGCCAGGCGGTATTACTCAGTTATGCACAAGAGTTTGGGATGGACGAAAAGACGGCTTTGCGTATTTCCGGAAATTTTGGTGCAGGATATGGCAAGGTGCGTGAAGTGTGCGGCGCTGTATCGGGTATGACGATGGTCGCCGGCCTGGCGAAGGGCTACGATGAAGTTAACAATGCGGCAGCCAAAGCGGCTGCGTACGATTTGGAGCGAAAAATAGTTGAGGAATTCAGAGCGCGTAACGGAGCTCTAACCTGCCGCGAGCTGCTTGAAATTCAAGAAAAATACAAAGAGTCCGGCCTTTTGCCCAACAAAGAGCCATTCAATACTCAAAGACCTTGCATATATTTGGTGAAAAGTGCTACTGAGATTTTGGAAAAAGACGTTTTTGACAGATAAAAACAGTAAAAGAGGTACCTGTCCGCAGGATATAACGGTCAGGCGCCTCTTTTAGTATTAAATAGTCTCTGATTGAAGGCATCGCTCATGTTCCATGCAGGTTGCGTTGGCTGTGCCTACATGCTTGTTTAACAAGCTAAACGATTAATTAAGAAACTGAGTTCGATTTACACAAATCACAAAATTAGGTTTTCTTTTGATAATCATCGGACTAGATGCCGATTATTACTGAATGCTTGTTATTTAATCATTGTTTTATTAGAACGCCGGTACGACGCCCTTTGCAGAGAGCTTTTCATTGATATATTTTTTTACTTCTGCGGAATTTAGAGCTTTTGCCAGTGCTTTTGCCGCTGCGCTGTTTTTATCCTCATTTCTGACCGCCAGAACAACGGCATAGGGAGACTTTTTATTTTCCAGTGCCAGCGCTTCCTTGGTTGGGTTAAGTCCGGCATCGACAGCGAAATTCATTGTAATCACAGAAATGGCAGTGTCAGGCAAACTGCGCGGCAAAGCTGGCGCTTCCAGCTCAATGATTTTTAAGTTAAGCGGATTTGAGACGATGTCACGTGCAGTAAGGTCTTTTTTGCCTGAAGCCATTTTTAAAAGACCTTCACGCTCAAGCAGCTTGTATGCGCGGTAGCCGTTTGTAGGGTCATTGGGAACAGCCACGACTGAGCCTTTTTTGACGTCTTTAATCGATTTAAGCTTTTGTGAGTATATGCCTATGGGAAGAAGATGAACCTTCACGAGCGGGACGATGTTAAGATTCTTTTCCCTCTTCATATTTTCCAAGTAGGGGATGTGCTGGAAGAAATTGGCGTCCAAATCCTTGTCGTTAAGTGCGTAATTTGGCTGCACGAAGTCAGTGAATTCCTTGATTACCAGCTCGTAGCCATCTTTCTTCAACACCTCTTTTGCTACGGAAGCGATGTCTTTTGCCGGAAAGGGCGTTACACCTATAACAATTTTTTTCTCCGCTGCAAAGGCAATTGCCGGAATGAGCAGTGCTGCGAGTATTGCTGTGATAATTACTTTTTTCATAATACTTCCTCCTCAATTTTTGTTTTTTCAATAAAAAAAGGACCGAACCCTGAAAACGGGTCCGGTCCTGATTTTCACACAGAGCTGTTAAGCGCCGGTCTCATCAGGAGAGGATCCGTACCGGTCGCACATCATCATGTTGCTGACTGTAAATATCTTAATAGCGTAGTTCATTGCGTTTCCTCCTTCTCCTGTTAAGTCTTTAGCTAAGTTGCAGGAAATTTTATCGTTATTTGTTTTAAATGTCAATAGTGTAATTTATGTTAAAAAAGCAGACTTGCCTAAGTAATGAAATTTACCGCTTAGGCAGATGAAAAATGAATTGTGGCTGTAGCGTATTCTCTCTTTTTGTGATAAAAGAGAAGATATTTTTTGCTGAGGCGAAATAAGAGAGATGTTCAGGGGGGATTAATTTTGCGAATAGCTGTACTGGTGAAGCAGGTTCCGGCAGTTGATACAGTAAAAATTGATGAAAAAAGCGGTACGATGGTTCGTGACGGAGTTGAAGCTGAGCTTAACCCGCCTGATTTGCATGCGGTTGAGGCGGCTGTATCGATAAAAGAAAAAAGCGGCTGTGAAAATATCGAAATTACTGCTTTTACCATGGGGCCGCCCCAGGCGAGAAAAGTTGTCTCGTACGCAGTTGCCATGGGCTGCGACAAGGCGGTGCTGATTTCGGACAGAAAGTTCGGTGGTGCGGATACCCTCGCTACAGCAAGGACGCTTTCAAAAGCAATAATGAAAGAAGGGCCTTTTGATCTTATTTTTGCCGGAGAGAGAGCTACAGATGGAGAGACAGGACAAGTCGGGCCTGCTGTAGCGGAGTTTTTACATATGCCGGTTCTGACATTCGTAAGCAGTATAGAATCTCTTGGAGATGGGATGATTACTGTTGTGCGTTCAGTTGAGGGCGGCCGCGAAAAAGTAGCGGCTCCGCTTCCCGCCTTTGTCATTCCGGTTAAGGAAATAAATACTCCTAGGCTGTGTACTTTGTCAGGGAAACTGCGTGCGAAGGCTGCGGCGGTTACAGAACTAAACGCCGAAGATATCGGACTGAAGGATGAATACGCCGGGCTTAAAGGTTCCGCAACTCAAGTAGTTAAAGTTACCTATCCAAAAATTACCCGTAAGGGCAGAAAGATTACTGCTGCTGCGGATTTCAGCGGTGCGGTCGAGACGCTGCTCACAATACTGGAAGAAAAAGGTTTTACGGAGGTAGGAAAATAATGGACGGGACGAACGAAGTTTGGACTTTAGCCGAGGTTCGTGACGGGGAGATGTGCGCTGTCTCACGTGAACTTCTTGCTTGGGGACGGGAGCTTGCAGACGAGCTTGGGTCTCCTCTTGCCAGTATCGTTTTGGGAAAGGGCATCGCGACACAAGCGGAAGAACTGATAAAGTTCGGCGCGGATAAAATATACTTGGTTGAAAGTGAAGAATTGACAAATTTTAAAGCCGACAGCGCGGTAAGTGCGCTTGAAGTGCTGATAAATAAATACTGTCCATCGATTTTTATTGCCTCAGCCACAACAAGAGGGCGCACTGTCATGCCGATGCTCAGCGCCAGACTTGGCTGTGGACTTACCGCTGACTGTACGGAGATGTCCATAGAGAGCGGAAGTCAAAGACTCATACAGACCCGCCCTGCAATTGGTGGCAACGTGATGGCGGATATCAAAACAAAAGGACGCGATCCGCAGATGTGCACGGTGCGTCCAAAATCGAAGCGTCCTCTAACAAGGGACAGCGGCAGAGAGGGCGTTATCATAAAAGAGATAATTCCCGATGACGCTCTTACATCATTGTTGCGCTTTATTGGTTTTGAGCCGGAGAACTCTTCGGGACTGCCGCTCCAAGAAGCGGACTTAATCATCGCCGGCGGCAAGGGAATGAAAAATGCGAAAAATTTTGCAAAACTCGCAGAGCTGGCATCTCTGCTCGGCGGTACGGTAGGTGCGTCCAGAATGGCGGTAGACCTAGGCTGGGCACCATATTCCGCGCAGGTGGGACTAAGTGGAAAATCGGTAACGCCGCGAATATACCTTGCCTTTGGCATCTCCGGAGCAGTGCAGCACATTGCGGGCATGTCCGGAGCGGAAATAATTGCGGCAATTAACCATGACCCGGAAGCGCCTATTTTTAGGGTAGCTGACATTGCGATAGAGGGTGACGCGATGGAGATACTCAACGCACTGATTGCAAAAATAAAAGAACGGAAGAACGCCTGATGAATGGTTACGGAGAGCTCACAGAGGCGGTCTGTGATGAACTGCGCTCTGTGCTGGGGCGAGGCGGTCTTGTATGTAACGACATCGACACTTTGGATAATTACGCATGGGACCAAGCCGGACGTGTTTGGGGGCACATGCCGGATGCGCTGGTGCGTCCGGAAAATACCGCTCAAGTGAGTGCGGTGATGAAAATAGCCTCCAAATACAGAATACCAGTGACCCCGCGCGGAGCAGGCAGCGGTCTTAACGGCGGTGCTGTTCCCCTTGTAGGGGGTATCGTACTTTCCTTGGAGCGCATGAATAAGATATTGGAAATAGACCCCATAAACCGTGTTGCGGTAGTGGAGCCTGGCGTGGTTACAAACGACCTCTGCCGTGCCGCTGCCGAAAAGGGTTTTCTTTATGCCGGATATCCCATGAGCACGGAGACCAGCTTTATCGGCGGCAACTTTGCAACCAACGCCGGTGGCGGTAAAGTTATTCGCTACGGTAACACTCGCCGTCACGTTATCGGTGCCGAAGTGGTACTAACCTCCGGTGAGGTGTTGGAACTCGGCGGGCGTTTCCGAAAAGACACCTGGGGATACAATATTTTGAGCCTTCTCTGTGGCAGCGAAGGAACTCTTGCCGTTACCACAAAATTGACGGTGAATCTCGAAGCCGCACCTGGCAAGGTTGTAAATCTATTGGCCTGCTATCCTACTTTGGAATCACTTGTAGAAAGTGTCGCTAAAATAATCGGTTCCGGTAAGAGAATCCTTTCCTGTGAGTTTATGGACAGAAACTTGGTCAAATACACCACGGAATATTTAAGCTGTAAACTTCCGGAACAAGATCAGAGCGAAGGCTATCTGCTTATCCAAGTTGAAGGAGATACCGATGAGGAGCTGGAAGCAGGATATGAGAAAGTCGGTAAAATCTGCATGGAGCACGGTGCCTTTGAGGTCTTTATCGCCGAAAGCCGCACGGACTCAGCTGCAATGTGGAATGTGCGTCAAAATGGGCTGGAAGGAATGAGAGCGAGAGACCCATACGCCTGCGCCTCGGGAGATCTGATGGTGCCCCTTTCCGAAGTACCTGAGATGATTCGCCGCATAGTTAAAATCAGCAAAGAATGGCATGTTGAAATTGGCATTATTTCCCATATAGGTGACGGCAATATCCACCCGATACCGATGAAGCCTGACGGAATGACGCCTCAAGAGTGGTCTGTCTATGCGGAAGAATTCTTCGCCGTACTTATTAAAGAGGCTATCTCTTTAGGAGGTGTCGGCAGTGGAGAGCATGGCGTCGGGTACGTGAAACAAAAAGTTCTGACGGAGAGCAAATCAGAGGCGGAGCTGACAGTTATGAGGGGAATAAAAGCAGCCTTTGACCCGCTGAATATTCTCAATCCAGGGAAGATGTTCTCCCAGCTGGAAGAGTCTTTATTGACTAAATAATATTGGCGAAGAACGGTGCCAGAGCTACGGTTAGCAGTCCTGCCAACGCTATTGCCAACCCGCTCATAGCTCCCTCTGTTTCTCCTATTTCCATGGCTTTTGTTGTGCCGATGGCGTGAGATGAAGATCCGATGGCGATTCCCCTTGCTATCGGATCTTCTATTTTTAAAATGCGGCACAAAGGTTCGGCGATAATATTGCCGATTATACCGGTGATGATAATCGCAACAGCTGTGATATTCGCCATACCTCCCAACTCTTCGGAAACTCCCATACCGATGGCTGTGGTAATGGATTTGGGAATAAATGTCACGTATTGCAGGTGGGAGAGTCCCAACAACGATGAAAGCACCAGCACGCTTGAAATGCTGGAGATGACGCCCATGAATATTCCTGTAATAATTGCCGTGAGATTTCGTGTTATCAAAATGCGCTTTTCATACAGGGGAAGGGCAAGGCAGATTGTTGCCGGTGTCAGTAGATAGCTGATGTATATGGCGTTTTTGCTGTACGTATCATAATCTACTTTTGTTAAAGTTAGAAAAGCGATGACAAAAAGTATCGCGAAGAGAAGCGGATTGAAAAAATCTGAACGCAGCCGTTTTTTCAGCGCAGCTCCTGCCATATATCCTACAAGGCTGATAAAAGCACCGAAAAATAAAGAATCGGAAAAGAAACCCATTTTAGTTACTCCTCTTTTTTCTTCTGATAATAAGCTGTACAGAAATGCCTGTGAGAGCCATAACAAAAATTGTCGTAAAAAGAATGATAAGGGCCGATTGCAGGTACAAACCTTCAAGTATTTTATAATGCTTCATTACGCCTACGGCGGCGGGAATAAACATAATCGGCATAATTTCAATTAAAAAATAGGCGCTCTCCTTAATTTGGCTAACCTTGATAATTTTGCAGCAAAGCGCCGCAAAGAGGAGAATCAAACCGTAGATGCTTGCCGGAATAGGCAGAAGCAAAAAATCTTTGATGATTTCGGCGATGAAAGTAATTACCATTATTATCGAAAATTGCCATAAATATTTCATGTTAAAACACCTCTTAAGGACAAACTTTTTTTATGATATTTTATAAATCAATGTGGGTCAAGTAATCTTCCGCATTAAGGAGCTGCTGATTACATGCGCCGCTCGCATATCAAGCAGCCTCAGCCTGCCTGATATACAAACCAAGAAATTGATAAAGAAACTAAGTTGTTATCGTAAGTCAAAAATTTTGCCTCTCCGCTGATAATCAGACGGCGGCACGCCGATTATTGAAGGATTGCTATTTTTAATCAGCTTCTACTTAAATATTTTGGTTTTAATTTCTGCGGAGGAGGTAATGAATCTCGCTAATTTCTTGTGCTGCTTTGCATCTTGCCGGACAAAGAGGTTAGTGACCAAAACAGATACTTTAACACTTGCATGTTTTAAACTACAGTGCTAATATTTCCTCTATTGATATTTCGCCTTGTTGGGGGTTTTACTATGAAGTCAGCACTGTCTCTCACAACAAAAAAATATTTCTACTGGTGGTGGCTCTAGCAGCCCGCCGGTTCACTGCTGTGTGATTACAGAGGGACTGGAAGGGATTCAATTCTTCCTGTCCCTCTTTTTGTATGTTCAGCCGAGAGGGATAAGCGTATCCTCTCGGCTGTTTTTATTTTGTGGGGGGTGACAGTTTTAAAATTTGAATAACAGCGAACTACAAACAGGCGGTTGACACAGACTAGCAGAGCAAAGCAGAGACGGACGCCGGAGATCAATTTGGTCCCGGCGTATAGAATAAGCGGAGGAGAGATTTTGATGAAAAAGTTTGACCAATGCGCGGCAGGATTTCCTGTAGAGGGACGATATGGAGAATTCGGCGGTTCATACATTCCCGAGTTTTTACAGCCGGTAATTGACGAGGTGGCGTATGAGTACCAAAAGTGCCAAGATGACCCGGAGTTTAAAAAAGAATATCTCCGTCTGCTTAAGGAGTACGTGGGCAGACCCTCGGCGATAACTGAGTGCGTGAATCTGACAAAAATAGTTGGTGGAGCTAAGATATTTCTCAAAAGAGAAGACCTTAATCACACAGGTGCGCACAAAATAAACAACTGTATCGGCCAGGCACTTTTAGCACACCGCATGGGTAAGAAAAAAATTATCGCGGAAACAGGTGCGGGTATGCACGGAGTGGCTGTGGCCACAGTCGCAGCTCTAATGGGAATGGAATGTGACGTCTACATGGGTGCTGTTGATGTGAAGCGTCAGGCTCCCAACGTGCTGCGTATGAAAGCTCTCGGTGCGAGAGTTGTCTCTGTAGAAGATGGTCAGCAGACTCTCAAAGAGGCTGTTGATGCTGCTTTCTCCGCTCTTTGTCGCGATACTTCACTCTTTTATCTTATCGGTTCGGCTGTAGGTCCCCATCCATATCCGCAAATGGTTCAAGATTTTCAGCGCATTATCGGAGATGAGGCGAGAGAACAAATGCTGGCACGCAGCGGCTGTTTACCGGACGCTGTTGTTGCCTGTGTCGGCGGAGGCAGCAACGCCATTGGTCTGTTCACGGCTTTTGTCCCCGATGAGACGGTGCGCATCATCGGCGTGGAACCGGCAGGTCGGGGCTTGAAATATGGGGATCACGCTGCAACTTTAACAATGGGGGCGCACGGTGTGCTCCATGGATTTAAAAGTTACGTGCTCACAGATGATAAGGGGGACGCCGCCGAAGTCTATTCCATCGCCTCCGGTTTGGACTACCCCTCCGTTGGACCGGCTCACGCAGCTCTAAAAGAGAGCGGACGAGGAGAATATATCTGTGCGGATGACAATGAGGCGATAGCGGCATTTAAGTTACTTTGCCGCTCAGAGGGAATAATTCCCGCTCTTGAAAGTGCCCATGCATTGGCGGGAGCGATGAAAATCGCCCAAGCCATGGACAGTGGTCAAATTGTGTTAGTAAACCTTTCGGGCCGCGGTGACAAGGACATGGAGACAATAGAAAAACTGGGAATCATTAATTAACAAAGTGGTACAAGGAAGATATATGGCAGTTTCAAACCGCAGGTCTGATTTTCCACTTTAATTTATGTGGGAAATCAGACCTCTGCTGTTTAGCCCCATACTTTAGGGAACAGATGGTTATTATATGTAATGCCTGCGCAACAGGCAGGCGCAGATGGGAGTGGCTGTCTATTTGACAAATAAAGCAGCCGACTTATGAAGAGGTCAAGTTCGACTCTCGCACAAAACGGACAGACGCCGTTTTGGCTTTATGCTTTGAGCTGGCGGCACGTATAGCCATCAGACGATACGCCGGTTGTAATTGAAGGCGTGCTATCTAATCAGCGTTTTCTTGATTTGTCGGTTAGGGCGCAGATGATGTATGATATCTTAAGCTCTTTGCAGGGACGGTGGAGAGCTTGCAGAAAACAACGATCCTCAAAAGTGCAGGCAAAAAACATCAGGGTTCGCGGATCGGGGGTTGCCAGCTTTGAACAAGCGATATATTGCTATTATATTATCTGTATTATTTATTGACCAAGCAACCAAAAGGATCGCGGAAAAAGCGGGTCTGCAGCTTCACCTAAACTCCGGCGTGAGCATGGGGTTTTTTAAGGGACATGGACTGTTTTTGACAGCTCTTATCGGGCTGATGCTGCTGTTTCTGTTTGCTGTGATATTCTGCAAAAAAAGCCCCTTGAAGAATAATCAAAGGGCTTTTATGTCAGTAATGGCCGGAGGTGCTGCGGGTAATTATATTGACAGAGTTATCTGCGGATCTGTCGTTGACTGGATAACCTTGCCTTTCTCAGCTAATTTTTTCAGCGGCGGCCTAAAGTTTAATTGTGCGGACATCGCCGTTTACGGGGGCGCTTTCATGGTGTTGCTCTTAATATTTAAAAATATACGAGAGCACTGAACTTATTGTTTATTCGCCGTCCATAAATGGGTAAGCGAAATTTGATGCAGGCAAGAGTGTCTCTTTTACCGTCCGTACCGACACCCAACGCAGTAAATTCAATTCGCTGCCGGCTTTGTCGTTTGTCCCCGATGCGCGCCCACCGCCGAAGGGCTGTAAGGCCACACAGGCTCCGGTAGGCTTGTCGTTGATATAGAAATTGCCGGCTGCATACTTTAACACTTCGTTTGCTTTCCTAATAGCTTTTCTGTCACTAGCGAAGATACTTCCAGTAAGAGCATAGGGGGAGGTCTCGTCGCAAATTTTTAAAGTCTCTTCAAATTTGTCGTCATCGTAAACATAAATAGTAAAGATAGGGCCAAAAATTTCTTCTTCCATGGACTTAAAGTGGGGATTGTCTGTTTTTATAATTGTAGGTTGTACGAAATAACCGAGACTTTTATCCCCGGTTCCTCCGAAAATAACCTCCGCTTCTGGGGAGGTCTTTGCGTAATTGATGTAATCCATGCAGTTGTCGAAAGACGGCTCATCAATAACGGCGTTGACAAAGTTGCGAAAATCCCGCGGATCGCCGACTTTGACCTCAGCCGCCATCTCGCTCAGTATTTCTCTCAACTCATTCCACCTGCTTTGGGGTATATATCCGCGCGAGGCGGCGGAACACTTTTGTCCTTGGTATTCAAAGGCGCCTCTTATAATTGCTGTCGCTGTCTCTCGTGCATCGGCTGAGGCGTGCATAAAGATAAAATCCTTTCCTCCTGTCTCGCCGACAATCCTCGGATACGAGCGGTAGTTTTCAATATTTTCGGCGACACCTTTCCAAAGGCCGTTGAACACTTTTGTTGAGCCGGTGAAATGTATGCCGGCCAAGTCCTTACTGGCGAGAACCACCTTACTGCTTATTGCTCCTGAGCCCGGAATAAAATTCAGCACACCTGCCGGCAGCCCCGCTTCCATAAATATTTTCATTAAATAATAGCTGGAAAGAAGGGAGGTGGTGGCAGGTTTCCACAGCACCGTATTGCCCATCAGCACCGGAGCCATTGGCAGATTGGCGGCTATGGCTGTAAAGTTAAAAGGAGTCACTGCATAGACAAAACCTTCAAGTGCCCGGTATTCCATATAGTTAATAGCACCGTACTCTGATGAGGGCTGATTAAGATATATGTTGCTCATAAAATGCGCGCCGAAGCGAAAATAGTCTATTGTTTCGCTGGCGGCCTCTATCTCTGCCTGCCAGGCGTTTTTGCTCTGTCCCATCATTGTCGCGGCGTTAAGAATATAGCGATATTTTTTATCAATCAGCTCAGCTATTCTCATCATAATGGCCGCCCTGTCTGTGCAGGGCATCGCTGACCACTCACGATGGGCATCCATGGCTGACTCTATAGCCAACTTAACATCAGATTCTTTCGCTTTGTGATAAACGCCAAGTTTGTGGCTGTGGCAGTGGGGCATCACAATATCGCCGGTATCTCCTGTCCGTATCTCTTTGCCGTTGATTATCAACGGCACCTCGATAAATTGAGAAGAGACATAATCTATTGCTTCTTTAAGCAGTTTCCTATCTTCCGAACCATGTGCGTAATCTCTTGAAGCGTTGTTTTGCGGTTTTGCGTATGAATAAAGCAAATTTCCCATAATAAGGTCTCCCTTCGATTTTCATATACGCAACTATGTTGCATGTACGGATCAAATATTAAATGCAGCCTTGCTATGAGTCAATTGCCGTGTAGCGGTTTTTTTAAGGTATAAGTGATGTTTTATGAAAAATAGCATATATTAACTAAACAAAATCGCCAATGAGAAAATTTTGTTAGGGTGTGAATTTGTGCGGCATTAATATGAAAAAGTTTATTTTTTATCTGCCGCCTTGCGGAGGTTATTTGAAATTTTATATTGCCGCAGATGCTTATTTTCTTCTACAATTTTTCCGTTTTTAAGAGTACAATAAATATCTATGTGTAAAGATAATTTTTGCGTTTTATATAGAGAGGGGTTTTGTTATGAAAGTTGTTAACGAGATACGTGGATTTAAATCCCCACGCATCAGTGCGGAAGGAATAGCGGAGCTAAAAGAGGCCTCACGCCTGGGAAGGCTATACTCTGTTATCGCCACATCTGTTGCCAAAAGCGGCCATCCCGGAGGAGCTCTCTCTTCGATGGACATCTATATGACGCTTCTCGGTGCCGCCAATGTTTGTCCGCAATGCGCAGACTCTGTTGACAGAGATAGAATCGTTGTCAGCCACGGACACACTTCTGCCGGGTTCTATTCCGCGCTTGCCGCCTATGGTTTTTTTGAGCCTGAAGCGATGTATGCGAATTTTCGCCGCACAGGCAGCGCATTTCAGGGGCATGTAGAACGTGATGTTCCCGGAGTGGACTGGGGAACCGGCAATTTAGGACAGGGACTTGCTGCCGGAGTTGGGTTCGCCCTAGCAGCGCGGGCACGCGGTTCTCAGGCGAAAACTTGGGTGGTGATGGGTGACGGTGAACAGGTCAAGGGACAGCTTGCCGAAGCGCGCAGGGTCGCTGTCAAGGAGCGCCTGTTTAACCTTACTGCCATTGTTGACTGGAATGATATTCAGATAAGCGGGCACCTTAACGATGTCATGCCGGCAGACATTGCTGAACTTTGGCGGGCTGACGGCTGGCACGTTATCGAATGTGACGGACACTCCCATGGCAAAATTTATGAATCCATGAAAGCCGCATTGGAATACAAAGGCTGTGCGGTGATTCTTTGCCGCACGGTAATGGGCAGAGGAGTCTCCTACATGCAGAACATTCCTGATTACCACGGAAAGACTGTTTCGGGCGAAAAGTTGGAGATGGCTTTAAAGGAACTCGGCGGCAGCATGGAGATGTTTGAGCTGGCTCTTGCCGCACGTAAGGGAGATCTTCCCCTTGGGCGCGAAGTCAAGGCGCAGGCCGCTGTTTTGGATTTTGGAACCCCGCGTGTTTACACAAAAGATGACAAGAAAGACAATCGCGGCGCATTTGGCACTGCCTTGGCTGAAGTCGGAGAGCGCAACTACAAAAAAAATGGCTCTACGCCGATTTTGGTTTTTGACTGCGATCTTGCCGGCTCTGTAAAGGTAGATGGCTTTGCCAAGGTTTGTCCCGATAACTTTATAGAAATAGGTATCCAGGAACATGCGGCGGCGACCATCGCCGGTGCGGCCTCGGCGGCCGGAGTGGTCTCCGTGTGGGCAGATTTTGGTGTATTCGCCGCCGATGAAGTCTATAACCAGCAGCGTCTAAACGACATTAACAGAGCAGGGACAAAGACCGTCCTTACCCATGTGGGGCTTGATGTGGGCGAAGACGGCATGACACACCAGTGCATTGACTACGTTGGTCTTTTCCGCAACACCTTTGGCTGGAAAGTAGTTGTTCCTGCAGACCCGAACCAGACAGACAGAGCTACACGTTGGATGCTCTCCGCTGTAGGCAATGTGTGCCTGGCTATGGGCAGGAGCGTTTTGCCTGTTATTCTCAAAGAGGACGGTACGCCCTTCTTTGACGGGGATTATAAATTCAGATATGGTGCTATCGATAAAATTCGCGATGGCAAAGATGCGGTTATCTTGTCTATGGGACATTTCGCCGGGCGTGCTCTGGCCGCGCGTGAATTGCTGGCGGCAGAGGGTATCAGTGTAAAAGTTCTCCATTGCGCCTCGCCATTGGGAATGGATAGTGGTGAACTCTTTGAGCATATCGGAGCACTCCCTGTTGTAACATGCGAAGATCACCATGCGGACAGCGGACTCGGAGCTGCTGTGGCGATGATGGCTGCCCGTTCGGGGCTAGCCATTAAGCTGGCAAACATGGGAGTCACTCGCTATGGCTGCTCAGGACCCGGTGAAGAAGTTATGGCAGATATGAAGCTTGCCCCAAGAGATATCGCCGATACCGTCAAAGGACTGCTCAACTAGATGCTGCGGGCAGGAGACCTTGTATTCATCTGGAATCCCAAAAAGGGAGATAACTTTCTTGTAAAGATAGATCCTGGGCAGTCGCTGGGGACCCACTTCGGCCAGATAAAGCATTCTGAACTTCTAAACCACGAGTACGGAGAGGGCGTATATACCCCTAAGGGAGAGCTTTATTACCTGCTGCGCCCAACGTTGGCGGGCTTTACCCGACGTATAAAAAGACAGACACAAATCGTCTTTCCCAAAGACGCCGGTTTTATTTTGCAACATATGAATATTTTCCCAGGATGCACCGTTGTGGAGTGCGGAACAGGCTCGGGAAGCCTTTGCTGCACATTTGCGCATTTTGTCGGTGATACGGGCAAAGTCTGCACATACGACAGGCGCGAGGATTTCTCTGCTTTGGCCAAAAAAAACGCTGAAAAATGGGGAGTGGCTCACAGGATAGAATTCAATGTGCGTGACCTGTCAGAAGGGTTTAAAGAGCGCAACGCCGACGCGGTCTTTTTGGATGTGCCCACCCCATGGGATTTCATTGACAAAGCCTATGAAGCCTTAGCTCCGGGGTGCCACCTGGGAGTGTTAGTCCCCACCACTAATCAGCTGTCGGCGACAATAGAAAAATTACAAGAATACGGCTTTGTCGATATCAACGCGGTGGAACTGATGCTGCGCTATTTTAAGACAGACTATAAACGTATACGCCCTGAGGATATGATGATAGGGCACACAGGCTATTTGGTTTTTGCCGTCAAAACGCTGCCTCTGCCCGAACCTCCCGTTGCCGCGGAAGAGAGCGATGACGCCGGCTGCGTGTGCGGTGGTGCCTCCGAGCACGGAGAAGGGGAGTAACCCTTTTGGAGCAGGAGCGGCTGCTTCTTCACATTTGCTGTGCCCCTGACGCGGCTGTCCCCTGGCCGGAACTGCTGAAAGAGGGTTTTGACGCGGAAGGATTCTTTTACGGCGGCAATATTCATCCGCGTGAGGAATATGACAAAAGAGCGGACGCACTTCGCTCTCTTTGTGCCTATATCGGAGCTGTGGCAATCTTTCCGGACTATGAGACCTCTTCTTGGTTTGCGGCAACTGCTGAACTCAAAGAAGAACCGGAACGGGGGCGCCGCTGTGTTGTCTGTTTCCGTCTACAGCTGGAGGCTGCTGCGTGCTATGCGCAGGCTCATGGCTATACTCATCTCTCGACGACTTTAACCATCAGCCCGCATAAAGACCCGGTGCTTATAAACGCCATCGGGCGTGAGGCGGCGGAAAAACGTGGACTGGTGTGGGTGGAAAAGGTGTGGCGCAAAAACAACGGTTTTAAAAAATCAGTTGAAGAGAGCCTGCGCTTGGGTATTTACCGGCAGAATTATTGTGGCTGTGCTTATTCATTGCAAAAGGGGTGATTTTTGTGAATGATAAAATTCCACCTTCGGGGAAATTATCTCCCGAATCACTTAAACGCAACATTCTTCGCTATGTAGG
>CAZFWP010000024.1:0-20415 GCA_964522805.1 uncultured Synergistaceae bacterium
TCCAACTGCCGACAGCGTCATAAAGGACTCTGATCTTGACGCCGCGGCGGGCAGCTTCTGCTAAAAGGTCGCGGATCTCTCTGCCTATTTCATCATCTTTAATAATGAAATATTGCATATGAATGTAGTGTTTGGCGGAGCGCAGCTCGTTTTTAAGAGAATTAAAAGTGGCGTCGCCATCGATAAGCATCTCGATTTTATTTTTAAGCATGAGATCTGAGCCGTTTGAAGAGTGAAGCATTCTGCCAATGAGGTAACGCTTATCCTCGGTGAAGGGACTGCTATCAACAGTGGGAAGCGGCGGGCGGAAGAACTTTCTTTTGCGGAAACTTTTAAAGTCAGGCCCGATTACCATATAGAGAATCACACCAAAAACCGGCAAGAGGACCAACGTTATCAGCCAAAGAATAGTACGGTCAGGGTTTTGGCTTTCCATAAAGATAATCGCACCGACAATGCAGGCGTAAAGTATGGTAAGATGCCAAGTGTAGTTTTTTATGACACCCATGAAGCCGGAAATCTCTGCTATGACGTGAGGGTGTATAGTTAACCCCTCTTTTGTACTGAGGATGCAGCCGTTTATAAAGTCAATAATTGTCGGCATCAGTCCGGCGAGAAAGGCGGCAATTACCAGCAGCAAAAAGATTTTCGCGGTTTTCCACATAAATAAACAGCTCCTTCTGTCATTATTATAAGCTGTGATGCAAAAAAAGACAGCGGTCTTAACGCCTGTTTTTATAGAGGCGAGGGGATCTTATCTCTAAAATTGACAATTATTTCCAAATTAAACATCAGCATAGAAAATCGGCGCAAAGATGGTCTTTCTCTGTGTAAATTCTACCGATTCTGATATAATCCTAAAATAGCACTAAAAATTTATGCTCTTTTAGGCTGATGACGTCTTTTGAATATTTTAACTTATGTAACTTGGCAGGAGGAACCCTTCATGCGTAAATATTCTAGGTTTGTGATCTTTCTGCTTGTCTTTGCAATCTTCCTCGGCAATTCTGCTGTGTTGTATGCGGATGATTCCAAAACGAAGCACCATGATTTGTGGGGTTTCCCTCACAAAGACGGAATTGTTCTGGTTCTCTCCGGTGGAGGAACCAAAGGACTCTCTCATATCGGTGTTTTTGAGATTTTGGAGAGAGAAAAAATTCCTATCGCCGCTATTGTCGGTACCAGTATGGGGGCTATTATGGGCGGTCTTTACGCCTCTGGCTACACTGCCGCTGAAATGAGAGAGGTTCTGGAAAATGTCAATTTGATGGAAATAATCTCCGATCGTTCCGGTACCGTGCTTGTGGATACCGGCTACAACCGCCCGCCTTCGAGCGGAAGTTCTATGTTCTACTTACAGATGGATGAAGACAAAAATATGCGCAGCAAAATAGGCGTGCTCAACGCTAAAGACCTCTACGCCTTTTTAAGCGAACTGACGTCCAGAACGACTGCTACCGACTTCGATTATCTTCCCATACCCTTCGCTGCCATGGCGACAGACCTTGAAACAGGGGACTCCATCGCCTTGAGAGACGGCAATCTCGCCTCGGCTCTAAGGGCTTCAATGTCTATCCCGGGGATATTCGAACCTTGGGAGATGGACGGCAAGCTGTTGGTTGACGGCGGGCTGAAAGCAAACCTGCCTGTAATCGCCGCAAAAAAAATGTTTCCCGGGCATCCGGTTGTAGCGGTAAACCTCTCGCCGAAACATATGAAACGTTCGCGCAAGCAGCTGCGCTCCCTAATAGAGATAGCCTCGCAAACTCTCGATATTCTCATGGCGGAACAGGTGATAGAGAACCTTGCCGAGGCGGATTTGGAAATAGCTCCTGATGTTTCCGGTTTTGGCGTGCTTGCCTCTGATGGTTACGATGTTATTATCGAACGCGGCGTGGCTGCTGCTGAGGCCAAAAAAGAAGAACTGCACGCTCTGCTGAAAAGTTATCAAGAAAAAAACGCTAATGCCGCTCACATAGAGGCAGAGCCTCTTAAAGTTCCTGTCGTCCGCTCTGTGCGCTTTGAAGGTGTCCCCGCAAGCATGGCGGAACATCTGCATGACCAGTATCAAGAGTGGGTGGGTAAACCACTTGATATGAAAAAATTCTCTGAAACGCTGAAACTTCTCTCTGCCAGAGAGGAATTCCTCTCTGTACAGGGGCGTACTCCAAAAGTAGGCAAGAACTCTGTTGATGTCGTATTCTCCATCGCGCGTCCGCCTCGCTATGAATTTAACTTGGATGGCTATGTGGGCAATGTTAACCCCAATAGTTGGCTCTCTCTCTCAGCTCAGATAAGAGATATCCTGCAAGACGGCGACGTTGGCTCTATAGAATACCGTTTGGGCAACAAATGGGGTGTGATGGGACGCTACTTTACTCCTGTTAGCAGCAACGAGTCTCAGTGGGGGCTTGTTCTGGCGGCGCGTGAAGAGGGCTATGAGCCAAAAAACGCCGAGGCCTTTGAGTTTGAACGCTACACCGCGCGCTTGGCTTGGTATAAATCAATTAACCCGCGGCTTCGCATCGGCATCGGCTACGCCTTAGAAAGAGCCAGCATTGGTGACACGCAAAGCGGTCCTTACTTTAATCTCAGTTTTAACACGTTGGACGACCCTGTACTTCCCACCAAGGGAGTCTCCATAGTTTCCGACATTTGGGCTCCCATTGATGATTCTGCTGTCAGCCACACACTTTTTCAGGCGCATCTGCCTATATGGAAGAAATGGAAAGTGATCTTCTCCGGAGGCTTGAGGACAGGTGACGTGTCCGATCCAGCTTTCGCAGCTCTCTTGGGGGCCAACGAAGAAATATATAGCCTTGCGGCGCGCCCCCTGGTTGGCGACCAAGCTTTCTGGCTGCATCTGGGGGCTGCTAAACTGGTGATGAAATCCTGGTGGGGCGGTATTAACATAGAATTCTTCGGCAACTACGGAGAGGTGCTTAAGGATTGGCATAAAACGGACGATTGGTGGGAGACTGGGGTTTCTCTCTCAATACCGACAAATAATTTTGCCGGGAAGTTCACTGTGGTGTATGATAAAAACGATGAGTTTACTTTTGGCTACTCCTTTGGCTTGCCGCGCTGGTGGAATGGGCCTTTGCCGTAAGAGGCGCGGATATCGGTAAAAATAACGATATTAAGATTTGTATTTGCCACAATTAGTTAGTATAATATGATATAAGCCCCGAGTTATTGCGCCTAAGGAGATAATCTATGGCGGATAACCGATGGGTTTCTCCGGAAACGGAGGAGCCTCCCGTATCCGGAAAGGGGGAGAATAAAAAAGGACAATGTCTATTTTTGTCCCCTTCCTGTTCTGCTTGCAGACAAATCCTCCGGTACCGGGGTAAAAACCCACAAAAAGGGGGAGCGCTTGATGCGTGTTCTCAAAGTTCTGATCGCAGAAGCAGATCCACTGCTTCAGAAACTGTATACGGATCTGATCGCAGAAGAATCTTCTTTTGTGATCTTGAAGTGTGTTTCGACCGGTTCGCAGATGTTTGATGCGATGCGCTGCGTGGAAGCGGATCTGGTGTTGCTTGACCTTTACCTAAAAGATTTTAACGCCCTCGAGGGTCTTGATAAACTGCGCAATGAATTTCCCCGCACAGACTACATCGTCGCTTCTTCAGGGGAGAATCCCGAACTTGTACGCAAGGCCCTCTGTCAGGGGGTCTTTGAATACCTAATCAAACCGTTCTCTTTCGATAGGCTGCGCCTGGCACTGAGAAACTACGGAATTTACCACCGCAGCCTCACAGACCGCACCAGACCATGGCAGCAGGAAGACCTTGACTCGCTCATATCCATGAAAACCAGAGACCCCTCTTGGGCCAACAACCGTGCCCTGCCCAAAGGGCTGCAGCTAAAATGCCTTAACGACATTGAAAAATTCCTCAAAGACAACCCCGATACCTTCTCAGCACAAGAAGTTGGTGACAGTCTGCAAATATCGCGCTCCACGGCGCGCCGCTATTTGGAATTTCTCGTGCTCAGCGAAAGGGTTATCGTCGAATACGCCTATCGGCGTGTGGGACGGCCTGAAAAACGATATCGTATGGCTTTGATTTAGCTTCTGCTGCGAAACAAAATAAAGTTGTTCTTCAAAAAGGGTTCTCCCGCAGCAAAAAAGACAATTCTTCGGCTTTTACCCTAGAGGTGGAGCCGTTTTTTTATGATTAAGCAGTACCCTCTTGCGGCAAAACGCCGTGCCCCCTCTCTTTGCCTACGGGCTGACAACTCCGCGGCAACTTTCAAGCTGGCGCGCACGATTATAGACGTGAAAGCGGCAGGCTCTCTCTGCGATGGTGTGTGATTTAAGGCAGAGCGGATACAATTATAATTAGTTTGAAATATGAGTTATTTGCTATAATAAAATTGAGGCGGTGTTTTTATTCGCCCGACAGATTAACTCAGGGGATGACGAGATGAAAGAAGAACTGGTAAAGAGGTATCTCTCACTTACAGACGAGGAGCACCGAGAGAACATAAAAAAAGCCTCGGAAAACCTTAAGGGGATCATCAGAAAAACTGCTTTAATACGCAGTGACAGCTACAGCGCCGAATATGGCTGCGACATTTACATTAAACCGGAGAATCTGCAAGTAACCGGATCCTTCAAAATCCGCGGCGCATATAACAAAATTTCCAGCCTGACAGAGGAAGAGGCCTCAAGCGGCATCATCGCCTCCTCTGCGGGCAACCATGCACAGGGAGTGGCTTTTTCCGCGCAAAAAAAGGGCATAAAATCCACCATTGTAATGCCGAACGTTACCCCTCTACTGAAAGTCAACGCCACTAAAGCGTACGGCTCTGAGGTTGTTATCTATGGCGATGTCTATGATGACGCCTACGCCAAAGCGCAGGAACTGGCATTAGAACATGGCTACACCTTCGTTCATCCTTTTGACGACTACGATGTCATCTGCGGTCAGGGAACAATCGGGCTGGAAATTCTTGAAGAGCTGGAGGACGTCGATGAGATACTGGTGCCCATCGGCGGCGGCGGGCTTATCAGCGGCATCGCTCTTGCCGTGAAAACAATGCGCCCTGAGGTAAAGATTATCGGCGTCTCCCCAGTAGGGTCTTTGGCGATGAAAATTTCTCTGGAAGAAAAGCATGTAACCCGCCTTTCCGCAGTTAAAACCAGCGCCGAAGGCGTGGCGGTAAGACAGCCGGGGGACCTCACTTTCGCTCTTGCCGGTAAATATGTGGACGAAATAATCACCATTACCGAAAAAGATATCATGGAAGCGGTATTGACTGTACTTGAAAAACACAAACTCATCGCCGAGACGGCGGGAGTAGTGCCTTTGGCCGGAGTTAAAAAACGCGCCAAGCCGGGTAAAAAAATTGTCTGCCTTATGAGCGGAGGCAACATCGATGTGGTTACAATCTCCTCTATTATCAATCAGGGGCTTATTAGCCGCGGGCGGATCATGTGCTTTGGCGTGGAGCTTCCCGACAAGCCCGGGCAGCTGGTGAAGGTGGCAAAAATAGTGGCCGACAACATGGCGAATGTAATAGAGCTGCAGCACAATCAGTTCAAAGCCATAGACAGGTACTCCAACAAAGTAATGCTTGAAGTGACTGTGGAAACCAACGGACACGAGCACATCAAACAGCTGATAGAGTCTCTGGAGGAGAACAACTTCATCGTAAACAGAATCTACTAACGGTGGGTGCTGTTCTGAACCGCAGCGGAAAAGGGTAATAAACAAGGAGGAACGCCTGCGTCAGGTATCTGCCGCCGCGAGGTCTCTGCTCTTTTGGCAATATCGCATCAATGAAAATAGCCGCCTCGCTAAAAGAGGCGGCTATTCGTTATCTTCACTGCTGCCTAATTGCAGCTTAACGGATTGGGCTGCGGACTCGGCGGCAGCCACTTGAATAAGCCGCCTTGGAAGCAAGCAGTGAGCCATTATCCTCTGCCGCAAATAACAGAAAACGTCTAAATTACCCTCTGTAAACAGGGATTGATGAGCTTCATCTGTTTGATCTATCAGCGTATGCAATGCTGCGGGTATGCGCAATGGGCTTGCTGTTTAACATCGATTGTGAATATGTTTATTGTCTGTAACTAACTTGAGTTTGCGAGAGTATCCTCTGTAACCGATGGTCCTGCCCGGTGAATCTTTTAGAGTGAGATAATAACGTTTTAAGGCTGTGCAGATTGGTGTCCATTGTAAATTTCTGCAGCCTATTTTTGACGCACAGGTCTATATGCGGCTAAAAGATAAATTGGGCGGTGATAAAGGCGGCGAAGATACCGCCGAACAGTACCACCAATATTCCTTTGCCGAGCCACGCCAATATCAAAGAGGTAATTGCTCCGGCGGCGGAGCCAGCCGGGTTTCCCGTTGCGGTCAGCACATCGGGGAAGATCAGAGCGCCCAAAATGGCAAAGGGTACATAGTAAAGGAATGATTCTGCAAAAGGGGGCAGCTTTTTTCCATTCAAAAAAAAGATTGGTAAAATTCTGGAAGACGCTGTTACCAACATCATCAGCAGAGAGAGCACAAAAATATTAATCATCTGTTGTCCTCCTTCGCAGCGGGAAGATAACCGCGCCGAGCAGAGCCGCTAAACCGGCTGTAAGCATGATCGCCAGTCCTTTATTAATATTGGCGGAAATACAGGGCACCCATTTGACATAGGCACTGAGAGCCATTGCTGTGGCGGTGACAATGAGCCCTGCTTTGTTGCCTTTGACAGCGGGGATTAAAAGGCCGATGAAAAGCGCGTAGATGGCGATGCCCATACTGTTTTGCACGGTGTCCGGCAAAAAAGCCGTGCCGAACCATCCTAGGATAGAGCCAAAAGTCCATGTGAAATGTCCGGGAAGGTTTAGCCCCATTTCAAACTCATGTGATAGGTACTCCTCCTTTTGCATTGCGGCAACGGAAAAACTTTCATCTGTCATTTCAAAACACATCCAGGCTTTTTGCGCCATGGTTGCGGAGGGAAGAAATCTCTTGGCGAGAGCTGAGGACATCATCACATGACGGAGGTTCAATACCCAGGTGGTTAAAACAATTTCCGGCATCGCAGCGCCGACCATGCAGAGATTCACCGCTACAAACTGGCTTGCTCCGGCAAATACCACCGCTGACATAAAAAGGCACTCCCAAATAGTCAGAGATGCTGTTTTAGCAAGTATGCCAAAGGCGACAGCGGAGGGAATATAGCCTAAAGCAATTGGCGCTCCCGTCCTGACGCCGTTTAAAAAGCCACGTGCTACGCTTGGCGGTTTCTCTCCGTTTTTCTCCATAAAAATATCTCCTATCAAAATATAATAACAGTAGATTGTAAGAGAGACGCAGTTTTGTGTCAAATAACCAAAGCGCCCTCTCAAATAGAAGGGCGCTTTGGTGTTGGCTGCTAAAGACAGCGAGGCCTATTCTTTTCGCATGCTGTTTAAGGAAAGGCAGTTTACGGCCTTTGCCGCAGTGTCTAAATCCCAAATAATAGGAACATAAATCAGCCCCGGAGTTGCCGTATCTTTATTGTTTGCCGCCATAATGGGACAGTTTTTGCATGGAGTGCTCTTTTTAAAGATGGCAGCGTAACATTGAGCGCCGATCGGCAGTCTGCCAAGAGAATTTTTTGCCGCGTCATTCTCAAAGAGAAGCTCCATATTTTCCGGATTAACCACAAAGATAGGGACGTCAATTTCACAAAGGGCTTGTTTTGCATATGTGCGTGTCTGCTCGGCGGCCTCCTTGTCAAACTCTCTTAAGGTAAACCAGGCCAGCATCTTACCAGCATTTGCCAGAGTTGTGATATCTTTTTCTGAAAGCTGTACTTTGCTGTCGCAAATGTCAAAGCCGATAAAGCCTCTGAAGCTGCCGTTTCCGATGATGGCCACCTGAATCAATAAGATGATGTCTTGTCTTCCCATCTCGCTTTTCAGCGGTTCTTCAAGCTCATCGGTTTTTGCGATAAAAAAGCCTGCCTCATTGAAGTTAGCCGGATAATTGGGGCGGTTTTCCGGTTTTGTGCCGTTTTTCAGAAATTCAATATTAGGCGTGATGTTTTCGCCGCATACTTCAAACAGTTCCTTGTAGCAAGACCCATCGTGGCTTGTCTCAAATACATAGGCCCGCGAGAGGTTAAAATGGTTGATTAAAAGCTCCATAGAGCCCTTGATGGCCGTTCGTGTATTAGCGGAAGTGTACAGCAGAGAAAAAATATAGCGAAGCTGATTTTCCGAGAAAAAAGCGATGTTTTCTTTATGTGATATCTCATGAACAGGGGCTTCTCTGTCCAGCGAATTCCCCATACTGATATCATAGGAGGAAACGAAATTTTTACCGCTGTCTTTGGATTTGTATAGGGCGATATCAGCTTTGCGGTAAAGCTCTTCAAAAGTTGTGCCGCAGCCGTGAGAGAAAGAAAGCCCAATACTCGCGGAGATATTTAAATCTGCGATGCCGCCGTGGTGCATCTTGATTATTGCGCCGCGGGCCTCATGAGCTTTTCTTATGGCCACAGCTTCATTGGGGAGATCTTTCATCAGCACCATAAACTCATCGCCGCCGATTCTGCCGAGAATATCGCTGCTGCGGAACACATTTGTCAGTTTTTTTGATACCTCCGTCAGGAGCGCATCGCCGAAGATGTGCCCCATCAGGTCGTTCGCTGCCTTGAAGTTGTCTAAATCTAAGAGCAGCAAGGCATTCAGCGGCGCGGGGTCCTTTCTTGAGTCGGATTCAAGTTTTTGCGATATCAGCAGCTCTGTGGCAGATTTATTGTACAATCCCGTCAAAGTATCGCGCAGCGCTCTGTCCGTAAGAGCGTTTTCCTCTTCCACTGAATCGTGAATGTCTTTCGCAAACAACATTATCCGCAAAGAGCCGTCTGCCGGTGATGTAAATACGGTAACATGAGCACCCTTCCATCTATAGGAGCTATCCTTCGTCTCTCTGATGCGGTACTTAACATCAAAATCGCTGATGCCAGATGTCAGTTTTTCTTTTAAAGAGTTTTCGTCGGCGAATACTGCCACCGCTCCTATATCGTCAGGGTGCAGAATGTCCCGAATAAATATCTGCCGCTCGTCCTTGAAGCTTTTCCCCTCCCTATCCGGGTTAATGGAGTCGGCGATAATTTTGTCATGAGTAATGTCGAATTCAAAATGATCGTCATACAGTTTGATTAAAGTGTCGCGGAATTTTCTTGCCCGCAGGTAATTTACTTCGACAATTTTTTTATCGGTAATGTCGTCCATTACGCCGATGACTCTTGTCAGAGTACGTTCCTTATTGTAAAGCCCGGTAAGGTGTATTTTTAGATATATACGCTGTCCGGTCTTAGTTTCGTAAGATGATTCTCTCGATACAGTAGGTTGTTCCGGAGAGAGGAGTGAAAGCATGGAGACAAAATTGTCACTTGCTTTGATGTTTTGCTTGCTGAAAGAGCGGAGGATATTTTCTGTCCCGAACTTAGCCGAGATTCTATCGGAATTTATGAGTATATCGTTGGGCGCGTCATACTCAAAGACATATACGTCTGATTGGGAGATAGCCAATTTATAGCGCTCCTCGCTGATTTTAAGGGCTTCCGCGGTTTTTTCCCTGTTGGTGACGTCAATGATCGTGCCGTACAAGACGCTGCTGCCGTCATTGTCGGTGACAAGACCTCCTTTATTGAGTGCGTAAATAAGGGTGCCGTTCTTTCTCACCATTCGGTAAATTACGTCAAACTTGTTGCTGTTTTTTAATTGCCTGTGAATTTTTTCTCTGATTTTTTCTCGGTCTGCTGGATGGACGGAGTTCCAAAAACTTCCCATATAAATTGAGAGAGTCTCGTCAAAAGGGCATCCAGCGAGTTCGGCAAAGCCGGTGCTGATAAATTTGAAGGTAAAACGTTCATTATAATCGCACATTACAAAGCCGCCGGGGATGTTGTTTATTAAACTGTTGGTCATATTATATACAGAAGCCAGCTCACGTTGCGAGGAGCGTTCTTTAAACAATATGTAGATTATCAATATTAAAAAGATCAAAGATATGTTAACGGTAAGAAATATCGCGCCTTGTCGGAGGCTTTGCGTGCTTTCGGCTATGTATTCCAGTGGCACGAAAATACAGACGTACCCGTTTTCGGCGGAAATATTGCGGAGAAAAGCCATACGTATGTTTCCATCTATCTCAAAGGCGAAAGAGCTATCCCTTCCTTCGCTGAAAGCTTTCTTGATATCTTCCTCTTTGAGGCTGCCGATGATATTGGCCCGGTGCAAAAGGTCAAAGAAACTGTATTCTTCCTTTTTTGCAAGAGATTTGATGCTGCGGGATTTCAGAATATAACGGCCGTCACTGGCGATCAGTGCTGAGTAGCCCTCTCCACGGAATATCTTTTGCCCGATAATATCTTCTGCCTTATTACTGAGGACAATCGCACGCAGATTGGCTTTTAGGACTCCATCTTTATATATGGGAGCGAAGATAGTTATATATTCCTTGCCGCCAATATCGTTATGGATAATTGTTGTGTGTGGGTAAAGTTTTTTGCTGACAGCCGTTCCGGCGATACCTATCGGGTCGGTGGAAATGTAAGATCTATCGGCAAAAATTACCGCCATTGCCATAATATCATTATTATTAACCATGTTATTTATAAGTTCTGCCGTTAGGCGTGATTTAGTGACTCCAATGGCTGAGATCTGGCTTGCTGCCGCACTTACAAAGCTGGTAAGAACATTTAGTCTTTCTTCTATGCCGGAAGCATATATATCGGCAATTTCGGACATTTTGTTGTATTCTTCAAGCGCGCGCTTGCTGCGGATGTTCTCATTAAAATTTTGGATAAAGAATACCATCAAAACGGCAGCCAACATTAGCCCACCCAAGTAAATTAGAGTGTTCTTGCTGTTAAATTTGCCTGAATAGTATTGATTATTCATAAAGGTTCCTCATAAATAGAATTGCAGCGGGCGCAAAAGACAACACATACCCTCCTCGTGTTCTAAGGAATAGTATTGTTTATTATACAACAATCATAAAAAATATACTTTGTAATAGTAGGATAATTCTCAAGAGAGAGAGAGGAAGTTTTGTAGGAGGGGATTCGCCCACGGCACCGGTTCAGAGGTTGACAATATGTTTGCTGAACCGTCCTGAACCTGTGCTTGTATGTAATAATTTGTTTTTTGAAACTGAAAATTACCGTGTGCTTCTGACTGTGTAAATAGTCTTAATCTGTTGTGCTGCGCATTACAATGTGCTCTATAGGCATGCCGTTTTCGAGTTCGACAGTCATAAAGCGTCCTTCAGGAGTCATCCAGTAGGGAGTTCCTGAGATGTAGACAAGTTTATTGCTCATTGAGTCACCTCCGTTATATAAAATAGGTAAACACTAACTTACCAAGTAAGCATTATAGTTACTATCTCTCGCATGTCAAGGGCATAATATGAATTGGTAGCCGCGGCGAATTTAAAAAGTCGATGTCGTTTAATAAGAGAGCCCCCACACCTGTCCGCCGATAAGAGACGGAGCACGCAGGGGGGCTGCACGAAAAACCGTTTTACATATCGATAATCGGGGGAATAAAGGCGGCTGACGGAGCGGTGTCCCAAGGGAACAGGACCCACGTGTCCTGGCTGACTTCTGTAACGAACGTATCTACCAGCGGGCGTCCTTCAGGTTTTGCGTATACTGTGGCGAAGTGAGCGCCGACAAACATGTCGCGCACAATCTTTGCTGTTTTGCCGGTATCGACAAGGTCATCTACCAAAAGCCAAGTGTTATCTACTCCGGCTAAGTCCGGTCTTTTAAGAATGTTTGTCGTGCCTTGCTCTCTGATTGTGTAGCTGGAGATGCATACGGTGTCAACAAGATGGATATCCAGCTCTCTTGCGATTATTGCCGCCGGGACCAGTCCTCCGCGCGCCACGGTGACGAGACGGCTCCAATCTTTTCTTATATCAAGAAGCTTCCAAGCCAGAGCGCGGCAGTCACGCTGCAGCTGCTCCCATGAAACAGGGTAATTCTTGTTATATCTGGCAGATGTTCCTGTCATGACATATTCCTCCTGAAGTCTAGTATCTTTGTAATTTTACTCCCTTAAAGCTTAATTTAAAAGGTCAATGTGTGTTATAAAGTAAGTTTCCCTGCCGTCTTCCCACACGCAGGGGGTAATAAAAAGATGATGACATTTGCTTATATCTGGTATGTCCACAACTGACATTATCTTGCCGGATGCCTTAAATTCCTCCATCGGGCACTTTTCACAGGGAGTTTGCCTGTGAAATATGGCGCTGTAGCATAAGACGCCGCAGTAATAATTTTTCAGGAAAGTTTCTTTCGCTGTTTTGTTGGCGAAGAGAATCTCATGAGTCTTATAATCGACGACATACCCGGCTACGCCTGTCTCATCAAAAGATTTTTCCGTAAACTCTTTAACTTTCGCACGCTTTTTGTCTGATTTGGCGTTAAGCATGAAAATGGCCACCATCTGTGCGGAAATCGAGATATCGCTGATCCTGCTTTGCGTTAATTCCGCTGCAAGTTCGTCTGAACAGTCAAACCCAATGAAGCCCTTATATTCACCCTCATCAAGAATGGCTATGGCGATACCGGTGTTGCTGCCGGCGGTGTTAAAATAGGATGGCAGATTTTTAGTGCTGTCCCGTCCTTTGTAGAGATAAACGCCATCTTCCGAAAAGCATTGGCGCAGGTTGGGGAAAGTGGTCTCGTAGTTAATCTCTCCGTCCATGCCTGGGTTTGGCGGAACTCCCTCTGCGCACCATTCGTATGTTTGACGGCACTTCTCGTTGTCAGTAAGATTTTCAAAAATATAACCGCGTTCAAAGCCGAAATGCTTACATATCAGTTCGAGAACCAACTTTGCGGAAATATTGATGTCTTTAGCGTCGCAGAGGATTTTGAAAATGTTATGCGGCATATTCATGGCGAAATTTTCTGAACCTAAACTCTCTATGTCGTTATGCGCGTCTTTCAATCTTTCAAAATCCGTTCCCATTCTTTCATCATAGAGTGTGATATGGTCTTTACCCAGATCTTTAGAACGGTAAAGAGCAATGTCAGCCTTATTGTACAATTGCTCAAAAGTCGTGCCGTGTTCGGGAGAAAAAGCGATACCGGCACTTGCTGAGATAAGGAACTCTTTGACCTCTCCGCTTCTCATGTTTCTAATCATTGAGCAGGCTTCTTTGGTTTTACGCTCGGCTATTTCTCTGGTGGGAATATCTTTCATAAAGATGACAAACTCATCACCGCCGATACGTCCGATAATATCGGTTGAGCGGAAGGTGTCTTTTATTCTTGCGGAGACTTCGCTGATAACGGCATCGCCGAAAAGGTGGCCCATGAGGTCGTTAATGTTTTTAAAATCATCAAGGTCGAGCATAATTAAAGCGTTGATGGTTGGTTTTTTATTGCCGCAGTCTGGACTAAGGGCTTCAATTATTAGAGCCTCTGTCCTTTTTTTATTATAGATTCCTGTCAGCGGATCATTTTCAGCCATTTTTTTCAGTTCTTCTGTTTTCTTTACCGAGTCGGTGATATCTTTTAAATACCAGATATTACGTACAGAATTGTCTAAGGGGTCGATAAAGATAGTGATATGAGCAGCTTTCCAACGGTAGTCATCTGAGTCAAGGCTCTCTTTGTTACGGTATTCGATGTCTAATTCGGAGATCCCTTTTGCAAGGTAAACCATGGAGCCCTCTTCTGTGAGGAGATCTTGTATGAGTGCCTGGTCATCGCTGTGAGTGTACATCGCAGTGAAGTACATTTTTACGTCACTGACGCTGAGAGTCTCCTTATCGGTATATTTACGGAAAAAGTCCTCGCCCTTGATAATGATGTCGTTTGTGAGGTCATATTCATAAGTGCGGTCATATAACTTGCTGAGCGCCTGGCGATACTTTTCCGAATGCAAAAATTCAATTTCCACCGCTTTCGCATCGGTGTTGTCCTCAATAATGCCGATTACTTTCAGAAGCTCCCCATGGTCTCCATAGACAGCGGCAAGGCGCGTGGTGACTATAAAACGGTGAGTTCCGTCTTGAGAGAGGATGAAGTGTGAAGCTGACACGGACTCAGTACCGTTTTTCATCGCTGCAAGCATATTAAGAAAGGCTTGATGCATCGATAAAAAATCCTTTTCCTGAACCGTTTGCGCAGCGATTTTAGCAAATGTTTCCGTGACCCGCTTCATTTTCAGAGGCAGTCCGAATTTTTGGGAGCATTTAGGCGAGGTGTAGAGAGTATCGTTTTTAGGGTCATATTCGAGAATAAAGATGTTGCTCTTTTCGGTGGCAATCTCATACTTTTTTTCGCTGAAAGACAGTGCTTCAACGGTTTTCTGAGTGCTGGAGATGTCAAGCGTTACGGCATAGGCTTTTTCTTTGCCGTCGGCATCGTTGATAGTGCTTCCCTTGCAGAGGACATAGATGATTTTGCCGCTGTTTTTTCTCATTCTGTAGATAACTTCAAAGCTGTTGTTCTCTGTGAGCTGGCTTAGGATAGACTCTTTTGCCTTGTCCCTGTCTTCGGGAAGGATGCTGTTCCAGAAGCTTTTGCAGTATGCTTTGATAGCTTCCTCGACGCTGCCGAAGTCCAGCATGTCCGCGAATCCCTGACTGACAAACTCATAGGTAAAGCCGTCATTTGTGAGGGTTTTCTGTACGCCGCAGGGAATATTGGCAATTAGCGCCTCCTCTGTTTTTCCGGCGGCGGCTATAGTTTTGGAATGACGCCTTTCTTGGTAGACAATGTAGAATGAAAGGGACAAAAAAATCATCAGTATCTGAGCCAGAAGCTTCATTGTGTCAGGCGCAACGCTGATGCTTCTTGACGCCAGCATGTCTTTCGGCATGGCGATACCCGCATACCAGCCGAAAACATCTATTGGTGATAAATGTATAAATTGGGTTTTGTCACTATAGGTATAGCTAAAGAAGATGTCCTTTCCTGCGTTGAGGGAATTGAGCAGTTCTTCCAGGGGTATTGAAGAATGAAGACCGGGGCGCTGCAGAAAATTAAAAATATTATCTGACGATGCTAAAGAGATATCTTCTTTCGTGGGGAAGAGAAATGTTCCGTCTGATTTTAAAAAGAAAATTTCTCCGTGTTTTCCTAAAAGGCTGTTTGCTGCAATGGAGTCGGATGAGTCTATTCTAAGGCTGCCCCTTAGCTCGGCGATTATCTCGCCATCTTTTTTCACCGGGGTGGAGAAGGTTATATAGCTATTGTCGTTTACTATAGAGGCGGAAATGGTGGTTCTGTTTTTGTTCGGATGATATTTCTCAGGGCTAAAAAGCCCCTTAGCGGTGCTCTTTCTGGTGTTGTCATGATAAATAATTTCTAAAAATTCCACTTTGGTCTCTTTGGCGATTCGTTCAAGAACCACCAAGGTCTCGTCGCTGTGGATATTACTCACTTTTGACAGCTGTGTTGCCGCTGCCTCGGTAAATCTCATATAAGTGTAGATGCTGTCTTTGATGTGTTTTGAGGAAAGCATGGCTATTTCTTTAAGCTGGCTGTTTTCTTCAAGTGTTTTTTTTATTCTCACTGTTTCTGTAAAATAGTGAAAAAAGAACACAGTAAGGACGATAATCACCAGGAAAGCGGTAATATAGGATTTGATTCGGAGTATCTGCGCTAAAAATTTCAATTGCTTACTCCCGGTACAGCTCTGGCCGCCTGAAATCCAATGTGCGTAAAAATCGTCTCTCAGCTGCCGCCTTGTCCGTGTCAAATTCAGCGAAGGCAAACTGTTCTCCTGTACCGCAGCTGAGCAGAACTTCTCCATCGGGGGCAATTACCATGGAGCTGCCGCCGAAGGTTGTTTTACCTGTTTGTCCCATTCTGTTGCAGGCGACAATGTACATCATGTTTTCCACCGCGCGGGCTTTGAGAAGTGTCTGCCAATGGGCGACACGAGCAAGAGGCCACTGGGCCGAGATAAAAAGTACCTCCGCGCCGTCTACAGCGTAGAGTCTGAACCATTCGCAGAAACGCAGGTCATAGCATATTGCCAGCCCCGCCTTGACCTCTCCTATATCAAATAGCGTGCGGCTGCTGCCGGCGCGCAGATATTTGTCCTCATCCATAAGAGGAAAGAGATGAGCTTTGTCATAAGAGGCGAGATATTCGCCGTCAGAGTTGATGACCATGGAGCGGTTCATTGCCCCCTCGTCGGTGAGAGCCAGGACAGATCCTCCGGCGAACCAGCAGTGGTATTTTCTTGCCAGCCGTCCTAAAAAGGCGGCGGCTTCGCGCGCCTCAGGGTCTCCGTAAAATCCGGGGTTGTCAATGGCATAGCCGACGTCCCAAATTTCCGGCAGTACCAATATGGTTTCAATATCTGACTTAATATATTTATTTTCAAGCAAGGTTTCTAAGCGGCAGAAGTTACCCTCTCTGTCTCCAATTTTTACATCTGTCTGAATTATTCCTGCTCTTAGTATGGACAAGTTTATCACCCTGACATAATTGATTAAAATTGTTTATTAAAAATATTTTACACTATAATTTGTAAATAAGTTAGTATGAAATAATACTGTTTAACTCGGCATATCAGAAAGTAAGCGATCTATTTCATCTTTGTCGCTGTTTTTTCGGTCAGAGATTTCAAAAGTCATTGTCAGCAGTGTTCCTTCACGGACGTCCGGAGGCAGCACCCACTCCGGCAGCAGCAATTCCTCAGCGTTGCCATCTGCCAATAGGCGGCAGATGCCGCAAGTGATGCCGTCAACAAATACGGAGGTGCTTTTCTTTTTCATCTATTGTCCACCAACCTGTCTTGGGGGTAGCTGAAGCTCTTGCCGTCAGTCTCGATGACGATACTGCCATCAGCCGTGTCCATGCGCCCCGTGCCGCTTTTTTTCAGGGCGCGGACGACCTCTTTGTGAGGAAAACCGTAGGAATTGTCATGGGCGTAGCTTAAGATAACCAGCCTTGGCGATACATCTTGCAGCATAGCCAAGGTAGTGCCGTTACGGCTGCCATGGTGAGCGGCTTTAAGTATCGCGGCCTGAGGCAGAGGGCTGATGGAGTTTCTCTCTGCGGTCTCCATATCGCCTGTCATTAAAAAAGCCACTTTGCCGTAACGCAAAATGAATACCAATGAATTGTTGTTGGTGTCACTGGCGGTGCCGCGTATAAATTCTTCTCTCGGAGCAAGGACTTCAATCTCCGCGCCGCTGAACTTTTCACTGTAGCCGCGTTTAGGCCGCCCGAAGGGAATGTTGTTCTTTTTGATGGTCAGATAGAAGTTTTTTTGAATAGAAGATCCGTGGTTAAAGCCGGAATCCCAAACCTTGCCTACGTGAAAGTCGCTCAGTATCTCTTTCATTCCTCCTATATGGTCGGCATGTCCGTGTGTGGCAATGAGCAAGTCTATTGTTCTCACGCCGCGCTGCTTAAGATAGTTTGATATGACAGCTCCTTGGTCCGTTGTACCTGCGTCTACAAGGATAGTCTTGTTATCGGGAAAGATAAATAGAAAAGAGTCCCCTTGCCCGGCGTCAATCGCATGAAACTGCAGTTTATCACTAGGTGCGGGCTGAGTGTCGCCTTGAGTGACAAAGAGGATGGCGGCGATAATAATAAAGAGCGCGGCGGATAATAGTTTATTGGAAAAATTACGGCGGTTTTTTTTGCGCCCGGGGAATGTCATATTAATTCCTCCTGTTAAGGGTATAATCTAATATTATAAGTTGTGAAAGGATGTTTTTCCAATGCTTGGCTTTTTTCTTGTCGCTCCATTAATGATGATTATTATAACGGGGAATCTTCTCCGTAAATATGGATTTTACAGTGCAAACGATATAAAAACACTTACTAAAACTCTTTATTGGGTGATCTTGCCGCCGCTGCTCTTTCGCACGACTTTTATTTCCGGCAGAGAGCTTTTTTCACAGCCTAATTTGCTGATATCACTGAATCTCTGCTATATTTTTTCCATCGCCTTAGCCTGGATTGCCGCTGCCGCTTTTTTTCATCGGAAACAGACGGAACGTATCGCTGTTTCCGCATTTGCCTGTATACGTTCAAATAACATCTATCTCGGCTTTCCGGTAATGTATCTTGCCCAGGGAGATATCGGGCTGCATAATTCCTCCGTATATCTCGCAGTGAGCACGATATCATTTCAGATGTTCTCCATATTGGTAGGAGAGTTGGTAATGTCGGGCAAATTGTCGGTGCAGGGTGCAAAGACTATTGCCAAAAGAGTTCTGACAAACCCTTTGGTGGTCTCCTGTGTCTGCGGCATAGCTGCGGCGCTTATCGGGCCGGAAAAGCTTCCCCGGGTGCTTGATGAACCGCTGAAGCTGATGGGCAACGCCGCTACGGCGGTGGCTCTTCTCGCTCTGGGAGGCACGCTTGACCTTTCGAGAATGGGTAAGGTTATCAAGGTAATGCGTTCCACTTGGGGGGACAGTCTTATCAAATTGGTTTTGCATCCCTCTTTGATGTTATTGTTTTTGACAATCTTCCCGGTTCCCCGTCCATTGATGCAGGCTACGGTAATGTTAAGCTCAATGCCTTCTGCGGTCAACTGCTTTATTGTGGCGCGTGAGATGGGTATGGACGGAGATTATGCCGCTGACCTTGTCGCCTCCACCACGCTGCTGGGAGCTGTCTCTATTCCCCTGTGGGCGGGCATTTTAGGCATAGTTTAGCGAAGCGCCAAAGCACTCAGCAAGGAGAACATGCTCACTATTGCGGTGAATTTTATTAAAGCTTTTTCATCTGTTGGGCGGAGTGCGCAATATGCGCCCGCCTTTTCTTGTTGCGCATAATGCTCTTTCTCTGACAAAAAAATCGGAGCCGCCCAAACTTAATGGCGGCTCCGATTTTTTAGGGAGTTACTGGTTATATGCGGTGGTTACACCGCGGGCAGGCTCTCCTGCTGCGGGGCGTATTGATATTAAGCCTGATGGAAAAACCTACAGGCTGGTGAAGAAATTAAATGTGATTTACGCAGGTTCGCGTAAATCACATTTGGTGTCAAATCACAGGGCTAGTCTCTCTGCTTAGGGCATGAGGACTGCACGTCAGTATTATTGAATAATTACCGTTTAATCAGTGCTTGCCCGGATGATGTACGGCTTTGTTGATTTTTATGCCATGGTGATGACAGTTCCCTCTTTACCCTCAAGAGCTTCCACTGCTTTGTAGAGGGAGGTGATGATGGCTTTTTTGCCGGGGAAGCGGCGGGCGAACTTAATCGCCGCCATGACCTTTGGCAGCATGCTTCCGGGGGCGAAGTGCCCTTCTTCTACATATGTGATGGCCTCTGCCACAGTGACGTGGTCGAGAACTTTTTGGTTGGGTTTGTTGAAGTTGAGGCAGACTTTGTCCACTTCAGTGAGAATGAGCAGCACATCTGTCTCCATGTCTTCCGCTAGGCGCTCTGCTGCCAAGTCTTTGTCAATGACTGCGGCTACACCTGTAAGGGAACCGTCGAGGTTTTCAATGACGGGAATTCCGCCGCCTCCGGCGGTGATGACGATAGTGGAATCCCAAAGGCGTTTGACCGATTCTATTTCGGCGATTCTTTTCGGGTTGGGAGAGGCGACAACGCGGCGCCAGCCGCGGCCGGAATCTTCTTTCATGGAGAAGCCCTTTTCTTCGGCGATTTTTTTAGCTTCTTCTTCAGTATAGAAGGGGCCGATTGGCTTTGTGGGGTTCTGGAAAGCCTTATCATGCTCGTCAACAATTACCTGAGTTACAAGTGTTACTACAGGAACGTTGCGGTTACGGTTTCTGAGAGCGTCTCTCAAACTTTGCTGAATCTGGTAGCCGATGTATCCCTGGCTCATGGCGCCGCAGACGTCAAAGGGCATTGCGGGAAGCTTGGGATCCTGCTTGGCAGCCAAGTCCTGACCGAGAACTATGCGTCCTACCTGCGGGCCGTTGCCGTGTACTACAGCCATCTCATATCCCTGTGTGCTGATATCTGCCAGGTATTCACATGTTTTGCGGACGACTTCCAGCTGTGCCTCTGCTGTGGCGGGAGAACCGGCTTCCTGAAGAGCGTTGCCCCCGAGAGCGACAACAACTTTTGTTGATTTTGAGTCCATGACGAATACACGCTCCTTAAATTTATATATTTTTTAATTAATGACGGCCTGAACTTATTTTATTATAAACTATTGCGTGTCTTTAGTTCAATATTTAATTTAAGGGATTTTAGAGGAGATCTCCGAGCCCGGAGACAGAGAAGGCGCACCATGCCAAAAGAAGCCCCATGATAATCCCCGCTGCGCGTCCTTGTTTGTGCAAAAAACGACGCTGCAAAGAACCGGCAGCAGCCCATAATACAAAGGCTGCAACGCAGTTTGCCGTGGCAAAAAGGGCGCAGAGAAAATAGGCTGTTTTCGCTGTCGTCCAGGGAGTTATAAAGGAGGACATAGAGGTGAAGCCGAAGAGAATTAC
>CAZFWP010000025.1:0-20047 GCA_964522805.1 uncultured Synergistaceae bacterium
AAGGTGCTTTTCCCAGCGCCAGGGCTGCCGGTTACACCAATAACCTGAGCTCTTCCGGTTTTAGGGTATACCTGTTTCATAATTTCTTTAGCAGACGGAGCATCTGCCTCAACGAGGCTAATCAATCTTCCTATTGCTCTTGGATCTCCTGCAAAGGCTCTGTTAAGCATAGCTTCCATATAAATGCACCCCTTGTTTATTTGTTAAAAAGAACATCTATTCCTGCGAAACAATAAATACCAAGACCTATTGATGCTGCAAAAGTAAAGCCAAGAACAACTCGAAGGTAGGTAACAAAGAGTGGTGTTCCCGGCCATTTTCCTGATTGAATATTAACAACAATTCGCGCTATTAACAGTGATACGCCAAACAGCGCAAGAGCGACCAATGCCTGCAAATTGACGGGAGGTACCGTTTTTATAAAGTCAAACAAACTTATGCACCCTTTCATAGCGGAGCCCATGGACAATAAAAAAGAGAGGAGTACGCTCCTCTCTTTATAATAACTCTAGTTCCTGTGAATGTCATTGATTTATTGCTTAAATTGCTGAAAGTAATGAACTTGTTTCATTTTTTTCTTCGTGAATCTGTCTCAATGCGGCAATACACACCTCAAGGGCTCTTTTTCCGTCCCTGATACCAACCATGGGCTGCCTGCCATCTCTGACACATGAAACAAAGTGCTGGAGTTCAAGTTTTAAAGGTTCGGCTTTGGGGAACACCGGGTGTTCCATCACTTCAACTATATTACCGCCGCTTTGTCTTACACAACGTTGAACAGAGATATCCTGACTTTCATAATTTACAGTAATATAACGTTCAGCTTCGGTTATTTCCATTTGTCTTGAACGTTTTTCTGACACTCTGCTAACGAGTATTTGCGCCATAGCACCGTTGGCGAACATTAACTGGGCAGATGCGATATCCTCATGGTTTGTGCGGATGCACCTTCCCATCGCTGAGATGGAAACAAGGTCTGAGTTTATCATCGACAAAATAATATCCACGTCATGAATCATTAAATCCAAGACCACCCCCACATCTGATATTCTGGGAGAGAAGGGACCCATTCTGTGTGTTTGAATCAGGTAGGGGTCTTTGACAAATTCTCGTACGTGCTGGACGGCACTGTTAAAACGCTCTATATGCCCCACCTGTAAAATCAAATCTTTTTTGTTTGCCAGGCGCAGAAGCTGTTCTGCTTCATCAACACTCGTGGTAACGGGCTTTTCAATTAAGCAGTGTACACCGTTTTCCATTGCTGTTTTCGCTACTTCAAAGTGCATGCTTGTGGGTACAACAATACTTAAGGCGTCTGGTTTAGCATGTTTTATAAAATATTCTATATCTGTAAATGCAGGAACACCTAGAGGATCGGCGATTGAATGAACTCTCTCTTCATTAATGTCCATGACTCCGACTAGACGCGCACCCAATATTTCCGTATACACACGAGCGTGGTGCATACCCAGGTGCCCTACACCAATTACCCCAACTTTAATTTCGTCCATTACATTCACCTCTTAGCACGAATTGGTAATTTAGACGTTTATAACATTTTCACACAAGAGGTGCATTTTGTGGTACGCCCCCAAGAAGAAACATCCTATTTAACGCGTCGCCGGCGCGGTATGAATAAAATTTATCACTGTTGCAGAACGTGCATTCGCCATAGCGGTGTATTTTAGCAGCGTCCAGACCAAAGTCAGAGAGCTGTTTATATATCTGCCCTTCGATATCAATGTAGCACATAGTATCTTTAAGTAAAAGGTTCTCCTCACCGAATGCTTCGAGCGCAGCCTTTGTCTTTTCGTCTTTGAGGCTGCGGCTGTAGCATGAACGACAAATAGAAGGCCCTATCCATGACCACATGTCATATTGACGAATCTCATTTTTATATCGGTTCTTCAGCGAATTCAAGGCATTTCCTACAATATTATTTAATGTTCCGGTAAACCCCGAGTGGAGCATTAAAAGCCATGGTTCAGGCCAATTCCCCGCGATAACGACCGGCGTGCAGTCCGCAAATCTTAAACTGCCAAAACATTTACTTTTGTGGGTGATGAGAACGCCGTCACAATCCGGTCTATGCGGCAATGCCACTTCAAGCTCCGCTTCAATGATTTCTGTTCCGTGAACTTGATGCGGAGCCACTAAAGGCGCACCGCCATAATTAGCCGATATTTTTTCCCAAACTTCAGATGGATCACCACCAGAGGCATCGTTAATGGGACTTTTGCACAACAAAGAGACTGTGAACACACCGCTTAAAGAGCACGGCATAATAAAATCAACGGCGTAACCGTTATTGTTCTTTGTTGTCAAGAATCCTTCGTATTCCATGTTATCGCTCCATTTTAGAGCTTCGGGGCCTGTTGTCTTCTAAGATGCCATCAATGATCTTGACAGCGCTTTTTAAATATCCGACAAGATAGAGGCTGCCACAGCAAATTGTTACGCTTCCCTTTGATACGGCGGCACTTAACGCGCTTTGTGGATCTTCATGCACGGAGATCACGTTAAGCCCTGACTCTGATGCCAGGAGAGCAAGTTCCTCCGCTTTCATAGAACGGGGTATTCCGGGAATCTCAGTGCAGTATAGTGATGGATTAAGCTCCGCCAACATTGTTAGAACCGAAGGAATGTCTTTATCTTTCATCATCGCCATGACAACATTCAGATGGCCACGCTGTGTGATTATCGCAAGAGTATCTGTCAGTCTCTTCATTGCATGAGAATTATGTGCTCCGTCCAATATCAGCATCGGGCTTTTAGAGATGACTTCCAGCCTCCCCGGCCAGTTGGTGACGGCAACACCGTTATAGATTGCGGGGATATCGATTTTGGAAAAATGTTTTTTTAACAAACAGGCTGAAGCTATTGCCAAAACAGCATTTTCTGCCTGATGTTCCCCTATCAAAGGGGTGTGGTAATCAGCGCTGAAGCTATCGTTTTCAATGTAAAAATCTGTCCCGTCAGGGGAAACAGCCGTCATTCCATAATGCCATGAATCACAGACTATCATCGCGTTAACAGATTTTTTGCGCGCTATTTCCGTGAATAGTCTGTTTATCTCCAGTTCTCCTCCGGCAAAAACTGCATCCGCGCCTTTTCTCATTACAGCAAATTTTTCAGCAGCAATATCTTTGATCGTCGGGCCTAAATATTCCGTATGGTCCAGCCCTATAGGCGTAACCACCGATAATTGCACATTTTTTAAAATATTTGTGGCGTCAAGCCTGCCGCCAAGACCTGCCTCCACTACAGCGATGTCAATATTTTCATCGGCGATAATCATAAAGGCAACAGCTGTAATCAGTTCAAAATATGTGGGGTGGTTGTCTTCAAAATAGCTGTCACTAGCGATTAACTTTTCGGCAATCTCGGTAAAGTTCCACCATCTGGACGCTGCGACAGGCTTCCCCGATATTGAGAGACGTTCTCCAAATGAAACAAGATGCGGGCTAGTGTATAAGGCTGTTTTGTACCCTGCTGTGTTTAGTATTGATGTAATTGTGGCTGCGGTTGAGCCCTTTCCGTTTGTTCCGACGACGTGGACAGCAGGAAATCTATTCTGAGGATTTCCCGAGAGGGCGAGCAACTTAGAAAGCCTTGCAAGTCCCGGAATAATACCGGGGCTCGCAAGGTTCATCAGTCTATCTTCAAGCCTTGAAAAAAGTTCTTCTTCGTTCATTGTTTATGCAGTCAGGCTCGAAAGATTTTCTGTGATACGTTCTTTTTTGGCTTTGTTGTCAGCAAGCGCCGCCTTCTCTTTTTCTATTACTTCAGCAGGAGCTCTCTCTACAAACTGAGCATTAGCCAGCTTCGCCTCGCTCTTATCGATATCTTTTTCCAACTTGGCAAGGTCATTTCTTAACCGAGAAACTTCCTTCTCCACATCAAGTAATTCTCCTACAGGAAGGTACACCTGTACATCATCAAGGACAGTGGCCAAACTGCGTTCCGGTTTTACCGCGCTGTCTGCGAGCAGTTCAATTTTTTCGACTTTAGTAAGCAGCTTAATCTGTGTCTCTGTATCTCTAAGAAGTGAAAGTTTAAGTTCGTTATGCACAGAAAACGCCACTCTAGGTATAGCTTGCTGCGGAGATATTCTGGCCTCAGCGCGCAGGTTTCTGACTGTACGAACGATATTTTGTACGAAATCCATGTCAGCGATAACTTTTTCGTCTACTGTACCAAGTATCGGTTTAGGCCATTCGGAATGTTCGATGATATCGCCGCCAAAGGGAAATGCCTGCCACAGTTCATCTGTGACAAAGGGAATTATCGGGTGCAATAGCTTAAGCACATCTTTAAATACCGCTAGGAGAACAGCCTGGGTGGTCTTCCTTCTGGCTTCACCTTCATCGCCGCGCAGTGCCGGTTTTGAAAGTTCAAGATACCAGTCACAAAGCTCGCCCCACGTAAAATCATACATCAGGCGCGCTGATTCACCGAAGAAGTAGCCGTCAATCAGCCTCGTCATCTCCGATGAAACTTGTGACATCCTGTTGAGGATCCATCTGTCCTGGATTCTCAGTTCTTTCTCATCCCATTTCTGACCTAACTCGACATCTTCTAAATTCATCAGCGCAAAGCGGCTGGCATTCCAGAGCTTATTCATGAAGAGCCTGTAGGTGGAAATTCTCTCTGTAGAAAGGAAGATGTCGCGCCCCTGAACAGTAAGAGCGGCCATCGTCAGTCTGAGGGCGTCAGCACCGTAGTCTTTTACAATCGTCAGGGGATCAATGACGTTGCCTTTCGATTTACTCATTTTCTGACCCTTTTCATCTCTCACAAGGGCGTGAATATAGACATCGTTAAAAGGAACCTCTCCATGCATTCCTTCAAGTCCAAACATAATCATTCTAGCAACCCAGAAGAAGATAATGTCAAAACCTGTGACAAGAACAGAAGTCGGGTAGAACTTCTTAAGCAGCTCCGTGTCTTCAGGCCAGCCCATGGTTGAAAACGGCCACAGACCACTTGAGAACCAGGTATCAAGGACATCTTCGTCCTGTCTGAGGTCGATTGAGTCGCATTTCGGGCACTTATGTGGAGCTTCAGTATCAACAATTATCTCACCGCATTTATCACAGTACCACGCAGGGATACGGTGTCCCCACCAAAGCTGGCGTGATATGCACCAGTCGCGGATATTTTCCATCCACTGATAATATACATTTGTCCACTGGTCTGGCACAAATTTTATTTTACCGGCCTGAACAGCAGCTACGCCGGCATCAGCCAGCGGACGAGTGCGCACAAACCACTGTTCCGATAGGTAGGGTTCAATCACTGTGTGGCAGCGATAACATTCACCTACAGAGTGCTTGATGTCCTGTATGCCGAGCAGTACGCCCTCTTTTCCAAGGTCTTCAACGATAAGATCACGAGCCTTAAAACGGTCAAGCCCAGCATATTTACCTGTGTCTGCTGTCATAATGCCCTGTCCGTCTATAACCTGAATCTGCTCAAGGTTATGCCTTTGCCCCACGAGGAAGTCATTGGGGTCATGAGCAGGGGTTATTTTGACGCAGCCGGAACCAAACTCTGGGTCAACCATGTTGTCTTCAATGACAGGAATTACACGGTTTACAATGGGAACAATGACGCTCTTGCCTACCAAATGACGGTTTTTCTCATCGCGTGGATGGATAGCGATAGCACTGTCTCCTAGGATCGTCTCTGGGCGGGTGGTCATGACAACAAGATGTCCTTCCTCACCGGCAAATTTGTATGCGACCTCGTAGAACTTGCCATCATGCTCATGGTGCTCGACCTCTAGATCAGAGAGGGCTGTTTGGCACCTTGGGCACCAGTTAATAAGGTATTTCCCGCGATAAATAAGGTCTTTTTTATAAAGCTCTACAAATATTTTGCGAACAGCAATAGACAATCCTTCGTCCATCGTGAAACGCTCTTTGTCCCAATCACAGGAAGCGCCCAGTTTCTTCAGCTGATTAATAATTGTGCTTCCGTACTGGTGTTTCCATTCCCAAACTTTTTCTACAAATTCTTCCCTGCCAAGGTCATGACGAGTAATCCCCTTAGCGGCAAGCGAACGTTCTACAACATTCTGTGTGGCGATTCCGGCGTGGTCTGTGCCAGGAAGCCACATAACTTCATAGCCCTGCATGCGCTTGGCTCTGCAAAGGATATCCTGAAGTGTGTTGTCAAGAGCATGCCCCACATGCAAAGACCCTGTTACGTTGGGCGGCGGTATAACAATGGAAAATGCCGGCTTAGGTGAGGCTGGATCAGCTTTAAAAAGCCCCTCTTCAATCCATTTAGCGTACCATTTGTCTTCGATTGGAACAGGATCGTAATTTTTACCTAATACTATCTTCTCGGAATCCATCCGGTCTTCCTCCTTGTTGGATATGCCTGGTGGCCATATCCGAATCTATTCCCCATCCCGACGGGCCGGCCGTTCCGGTTCCTCGGGTATACAGGCGGTAAGTTACTGTTCTTGTTCTGATTTTATTGCTGCTCTTTTCGCAGCCTTCGCTTCTCTTTTGGCCTCTTGCTTCGCAATTTTAATCTCTTCCTGCTTGTCTAAATCAGACATTTCCTGCATGGCGTCGATAATACCGCACCGTAATGAATCCATCTCTTTGTCATTTGCGCCGCTGGTGATAAAAGGCGGAAGCATTGAGTCAATGCCCATTTTCATGTGCTGCTGATACAATCCCTTACGCCTGCCGGGGGATATTTTATCACCTTTTGTAAAGACTACCAGCCTCGGCATATTTAATTCATCAAGCCAAGCGGTAAGTTCATCATCATTCGCAAGAGGCCCGTGACGAAAGTCCATCAGATGGACAACATAAGAAATGTTCCTGCCCTCATTAAAATAATCATCAATTAACTTCCACCATGATTTTCTCTCATCAAATCCCCTTGCGGCGTATCCATATCCTGGTATATCCACCAGATTGAAGGTCAATCCGCCGGCATTTATTTTGTAAAAGTTAATGCTGCGTGTCTTGCCTGGCTTAGCGCTGACTTTGGCAATTTTACGCTCCAACAGAGCATTGATCAAAGTCGACTTACCGACATTGGACCTTCCAACAAAGACTATCTCCGGCTCTGCCGACGGCGGTAACTGTGACTTGTTAAAGGCGGTGCAATATAGCTCTGACTTCCACAATGCCATTTTAATTCTCCTGTCTTAGGGCCAAAGCAAAGACCTCTGTAATCTTTGAGACATAGGAGATCGCAATATCCTTTGTTATCCAGTCGTTCAATTCAACAACGTCGGGGCGGTTGTCTTCCGGAACTATCAGCTTTTTAATACCAAGCCTCTTGGCTGCCAATAACTTCTCTCTAATTCCCCCGATTGGTAAAACATCTCCATGAAGTGTCATTTCTCCCGTCATCGCAAACGACATATCGACATACCGACCGGTAAGTGCGGAGCAGAGAGAGAGTGCCAATGTTATACCTGCAGAAGGACCGTCCTTAGGAACAGCACCTTCAGGTACATGTATGTGCAGGTCATGTTTTTGCCACTCAAAATCTGTCAGCCCATACAATGGCGCATTTGAGCGCAAATAAGCAAGGGCTGTCTGCGCTGATTCCTGCATAATATCACCAAGATTGCCGGTATATGACACATGACCGGAGCCATTCATAACCGCAGCTTCGATTAACATGACTACGCCTCCCGTCTCAGTCCACGCAAGCCCTAGCGCCGTTCCAATTGGATCAGATTGAGGGATCTTTGTATTATGCAGCTTAGGAGCACCAAGCATTTTTGCCACTTCAGCCTTGGTGACTGCAACCTTATTGCAGGGATCGGCGTTATCTTCTGTTATGCGCACTGTCACCTTGCGGGCAATTTTGGACAGTACTCTGTCGAGTGCACGGACACCTGCTTCCATCGTATACATAGAGATAATGTTCTTCAAGACCGCGTCAGACATTGATAACGTTTTTTCGCCAAGTCCATGTTCTTTGGCAATCCTAGGCATTAGATGTCTTTTGGCTATCTTGATTTTTTCTTCCGCTACATAGCCCGGAATAGAGATTATTTCCATTCTATCCAGTAATGGCTTCGGGATCGTTGAAACACTGTTGGCTGTGGTGATAAACATGACCTTGCTTAAGTCAAAAGCTGTCTCCAAAAAATTATCGGTAAAGCCAAAATTCTGCTCAGGGTCAAGCACTTCAAGAAGGGCTGATGCGGGATCCCCCCTGAAATCAGTACCTATTTTATCAATTTCGTCCATCAAAAGCACGGGATTATTGGTGCCTGCCTGTTTGATTTTCTGTATAATTCTGCCTGGAAGAGCCCCCACGTAGGTACGCCGGTGCCCTCGTATTTCCGCTTCATCGCGCAGTCCGCCTAAAGACATGTTGACAAATTTTCTGCCCATGGCACGTGCAATGGATTTGCCCAATGACGTTTTTCCCACACCGGGAGGCCCCACAAAACAGATTACCTGAGCACGCATATTATCGGCAGCTAGCTTGCGCACCGCCAAAAATTCGAGAATGCGCTCTTTTACTTCGGCTAAACCATAATGGTCTTCTTCCAAGACTCTTCTAGCGTTTTTCAAATCAAGCTGATCGTTAGATGAAACCTTCCAGGGCAGTTCCATTATCCATTCAATGTATGTTCTAGCGACATTGGCCTCAGGTGAAACAGGTGCCATACGCGAGTAGCGATCTATTTCCTTACTTAATTTTGCAAAAATGTCCTCCGGCAAGTCACATTTAGCAGCTCTTTCTCTCAGCTCGTCGCTCTCATTGGTGGGGTCGGCGTCACCAAGCTCACTGCGAATGACCTTCAGTTGCTCTCTTAAATAATATTGTTTTTGCCCTTTGTCCATCTCTGCATGGACTTTTTCCTGTATATCTCGCTCAAGGGAGAGAAGTTCGTTCTCGCTGTTAAGCATGATCAATAATTTTCGTAACCGTTCGATAACATCCGCTTCTTCTAAAATTATCTGTTTTTGAGACTGTTTTAGAGTGGTATGCGAAGCTGCGACGTCAGCGAAAATGTCAGCATTATCAATATTATCTATAGCGCGGACAACATCATCAGGTATCTTTGGGTTCAGTTGTATATATGTCTCCAATTCGGAAAAGAGACTTCTGCGCAATGCCTCAGCATGATTTGAGTAGGTATTGTTAACGGATAAAACTTTCTCCGCTTCTGCTTCTAAATAGTTGTCACCCGTTATAAAACGCTTCGCCTTTGCTCTCCAGCCACCCTCAAGTATAACTTTTAAGGTTCCATCGGGAAGACGTACAGTCTGCAAAATTTTACATATTGTTCCCATCTTTTGGATGTCGTCAGGCCTGGGATTATCATGAAAGCTATTTATTTGGGCAGTTATAAAAATAAGTCTATCTCTTGAGTTTGCCTCATCAACAGCACGAATCGAGCGAGGCCTTGATACAAAGACCGGCGCTATAACGCTGGGAAATATTATCATATCTCTTACTGGAACAACCGGATATATCGTCATTAAATAACCTCTTTGTCCTCTCGCTGCGTCTGAATAGGTTTTGCCGTACCCTCAACAACTTCCTTTGTGACGGTAAGTTTCATAATATCCGCCGCCTGCTCAGGAAGTTCGTATTGCATATCCAGCATCAAGGACTCCAAAATAGTCCTTAGTCCGCGCGCACCGGTATTTAATTTTGCGCCCTTTTTAGCTATTGTTGCAACTGCATCGTCGGTAAATTCAAGTGAAATACCCTCAAGGGCGAACAATTTTTTATATTGTTTAAGCGGAGCGTTTTTTGGCTCAAGCAGTATCTTAACCAAGGCTTCCTCTGTTAATGACTCAAGAGCAACAAGAACGGGAAGCCGGCCGATAAATTCAGGGATAAAACCATACGAGCGCAAATCATCCGGCTCAACTAGCTTGAGAAACTGATAGAGGTTGCCTTTGTTTATATTCGAGGTCAAATCGCCGCCAAACCCCAGTGATTTTTCATTTGTTCTCTGTGCAATAATCTTTTCTAGGCCGTCAAAAGCACCGCCGCAGATGAAAAGAATATTGCTTGTATCAATGGGGATCATTTCCTGGCTCGGATGCTTGCGTCCGCCCTTGGGTGGAATGTTGGCAACGGTTCCTTCGATAATTTTCAGCAGAGCCTGCTGTACACCCTCGCCGGAGACATCCCTGGTTATTGAGACCGATTCTGACTTGCGCGAGATTTTATCAATCTCGTCAATGTATATTATTCCGCGCTGGGCAGCCTCAATATTAAAGTCAGCCGCCTGTAAAAGGCGTAACAAAATATTCTCTACATCTTCGCCAACATAGCCAGCTTCTGTCAGCGTTGTAGCATCAGCCATAGCAAATGGAACGTTAAGTTTTTTTGCCAAGGTTTGTGCCAAAAGAGTTTTACCGCTGCCGGTTGGGCCGACAAGCAAGACATTACTCTTTGGCAATTCGACATCATCATCAGTGGTGGAGGGGTTCATTATTCTCTGATAATGGTTGTAGACCGCCACAGCCAAGACCTTCTTTGCATGGTCTTGCCCAATAACGTATTGATCGAGAAATTTTTTAATATCAGTTGGCCTGGGCAGTTCTTCTGCTGGAGGCATTGAAACATATTCCTCCTGAGGCCTCTTGGGAGATATCGGGGCAAAATCATTTACTGTATTTTCATCACGGAGAATAATATTACACAGCTGAATACAGTCCGAACAAATATATGTTCCGGACGGTCCGGCTATAAGCTTGGAAACTTCTTCCTGCGATTTGCCGCAAAAAGAGCATTTAGGTTTTCTCCTAGAAGTATTATCATTTTTACTCATACCGCGTTCATACATATTTGAGACACCTCATCACTTGTTTCAGTGTAAACTGCATATATTTGAATAAGGGGACTCCCTGAGGAATCCCCTGAAATAATTTAATTATCTGCTCTCAATTACCTTGTCAACAATGCCGTATTCTATCGCTTCGCTTGCCGACATGAAAAAGTCTCGATCCGTATCCACCTGTAACTGTTCCAGGGCTTTTCCTGTGTGTTTGGCTAAGATCTGGTTAAGCAGTTTGCGCGTTTTTAAAATTTCCTTGGCCTGTATCTCAATATCTGAGGCTTGCCCCTGAGCGCCGCCTAGTGGCTGGTGTATCATTACTCTTGAATTCGGCAAAGCGATTCTTTTGCCTGGTGCTCCTGCTGCAAGCAGAACAGCTCCCATACTTGCAGCCTGACCGGTGCAAATCGTCGATACCTGCGGTTTTATATATTGCATGGTATCGTAAATTGCCAATCCAGCAGTTACCACCCCTCCGGGGCTGTTTATGTAAAGAAACACATCTTTTTCAGGGTCTTCACTCTCAAGAAAAAGAAGCTGGGCTACAACAAGGTTAGCCACGTCGTCGTCTATTGCAGTGCCAAGAAAAATAATCCTGTCCTTCAAAAGCCTGCTGTAAATATCGTAAGAGCGCTCTCCCCTGCCAGACTGCTCAACTACCATCGGTATGAGGTAGGACATGATATCACTCCCTGTCTACAAACTTAATATAAACCGCGAAAGACACATAGCCTTTTATACAGGCTTAGGCCTCGGCAGGTGCCTCTTCTTTCTTTTCTTCGACTTCTGTAACCTTAACCTTGGTGACTATGAAATCAACGGTCTTGCGATTACGAATTTTTTCCGCTATTTCAAACAGGCGGTCACGGTTACTGTATACATAATCATGGAATTTCTTTGGATCGATGCGTGAAGCGATAGCTATGTGCTTAATCTCTGCCTCTAGCTCCTCAGGGGTCCACTCTATGTCGTTGGCCTCGGCAATGGCTTCGAGAACAAGTGCTCTCTTAACCACACGCTGTGAAGCCTCCGTAAGCTCTGTCTCGTATTTTTCTTTGTCCATGCCGCTCTGAGCAAAGAAGTCTTCGAAGGACAGGCCGGATTCTCTCTTTATTCTATCTTCCTGTTCCGCTCTGATCGCCTGCTTCTGGCGATCAACAAGGGTCTGCGGAACTTCTACTTCAGAAGCTCCTGTAATTTTGCTGACAGCTGAATCCTTTAGTGTCTCCTCGCTCTGTCTTTCAGCGGAGGCCATAAGCTGATTCCTGACTTCTGTTCTGAATTCATCAACAGTTTTATGCTTTGATTGTGTTATTGTAAGAACTGTCTCATCTGTAAGTTCAGGCGTTTTCTTCGCCATAATACCGAGAATTTCAATGTCATAGCGCATTGCCTTACCGGCAAAGTCTTTATTTTCACTGTCTTTTTCCACAGGGAATTCTACAACAGCGGTATCTCCGGGCTTTTTGCCGACGATAGCGTCAATAACTTCCTGCCGCATATTTTCCTGAGCGAGGTTAATTTCTGTTTTCTGGTCTTTCTCAACTTCGCTGGAAGAACCATCTTCTTCGACTACATTCGAGGTGTACTTCACAGAGACATAATCTTCTTTGCTCAGTTCACGCTCTTCATAGGTAGGGGCAAGCTCGCTGTGAGCCTCAAGTAAACGCACGATATTTTCTTCAACCATCTCATCTGAGACAGTGTAAACAGTCTTTTCAGCTTCGATTGCTGTAATTTCCGGGAATGTTACTTCAGGAGAAACTTCAAAAGTTAGTGTCACCTCAAAGGGGGTACCTTCTTCCATCTCCGCCGGCTTGATGTCCGGTTCAGATATCAATTTGAGTTCATACTCCTCAATTACCTTATCAATGGCTTCTGGGAGGACGTTCTCCATTGTCTCTGCATATATGCCTTTTTTACCAAAATAAAGCTCTATTGTCTTCTTAGGAACATGTCCTTTACGGAAGCCCTTAATGTTTGCTTTCTGTGAGAGGTTTTTGTATGTCTTCTCTATCGCCTTATCAACTTCTGCTGCTTCAAATACAGTCTTAACAACGACAATATTTTTTTCTTGGGACACTAATTCTGTTTTCAATTGATTCTACCCCTTTCGGATTTTCTGCCAATTGCTGACAATAACCGTAATATTTTATCACAAAAAAACTCTTGCAACATATATTTATGTACAAAATTATATAATACGCCTATTCCGCATAAATAACGCCGTAGCATTATCCGCGCTTCTCGGTGCGGACAGCATGTCAGCAGCTGCTATAGACTGCTTAGGATTTAGCAGCGGGAAATACGCCAATGGTAAGACTTCGGGCGTTGATTTAAATGTATTACAAATCAAAAAGCAAGCAGCTGACGCATGTCAACTCCAGCTAAGTCACACCACAAAGACATACAGTCTAACCTCACTGCTCACTTTAGCAATTCGATAACTAGATAAGCCTTCAAATTCAATGGCAATATTACTTTACCGCATACGTCCACTTCCGCACAAAGATACTTTTGCCTATAAAATGTTTATCCTTGCCTATTTTCATAATTTGGTACATTGGCAAAAAAACTCAAGTGCTTCACACGCGCAATGCAGATACTATATATTTGCAGCAGTGGCTTGCAGCTGTCACTAGATGTCTTTGCATTAGCAGATACTAGTGTTTTACAATCAATTTTAATATTCTCATATACACATTTGTCCAACGAAATAGAACAGTTAGCAAACTATCTCAATAATTGCACATGGGAGGTTTTAGTTTAACCATAAGCATTTTTTCCCCGCTGCTAGGTGGGAATCTTTCTATAAAAAATAATCCCCTAGACTGAAGTCTTGGGGATTATTGATATTTCTGGAGCGGACAACGGGATTCGGACCCGCGACCCTCAGCTTGGGAAGCTGATGCTCTACCAACTGAGCTATGTCCGCATTATCAGTAACAGAAAGGATATTAGCATAACTTTCGCATATTCGCCATAGTGATTTACAAATTTGTAAGCACATCTGTTAAAATATTATTGCTCATTTCTTTTTTGATTTTTCCCACGGCTTTGGCAGAGTACGGTTTTCCAAATCATCCGCAGCTCTCCATGCCCACCCCCCGCCTAAAGAAGAGCACAGGTCAACTATGGCATTAAGCCTGTCTGCGCGGGAACTCTCCAATTGTAGCCTCACCGATAGTAACTGGCGTTCGGCGTCCAGCAGCTCAAGCTGGCTCGTAGCGCCTTCATTGTAGCGTTCACGTGCAAGAACATACGCTCTTGACTGAACTTCTTCTTGCTTCATGAGGTATCTCTCGATTTCCGCGCTCTTGTCCCTCGCCGTTAAGGCGTTCGTTGTTTCGGCAAAAGCAGCCTGGACCGTTTTGTAGTATTGAGCAAGAGCCTGTTGCGCGATTGCCTCTCTCTGTCTGACCCTAGATGAAAGTTTGCCGGAATTGAATATTGGCATCAAAAATTGAGAGGCTGCCGACCAGCCAGTGGCGCCGGTAAAAAGTCCGGAAGGGTCATCGGCCGGTGTCCCAATCAGTCCATTAAAGGAAATTGCAGGATATTGCCCGGCACGTGCGGAACCTAAATTGGCCAAAGACGATTTGTATTTAAATTCGGCTTCCATAATATCCGGTCTTTGACGAAGAAGGTCAGCCGGAACGCCAGAAGGGACAACTGGAGGTTCAGGTAGTTCAGATAAGGATGCTCCTCTGACAATGTCCCTGCTAACATAGTCAAGAGGTTTACGTCCCATAAGTAACAACAAACTGTTTTCATACTGAGTCATAGCTATTTCAAGTTTACTTACTTGGGCGGCAGAAGAAGCCGCTTCAGCCTCGCTTCGGCGTAGGTCCAATTCTCCGATGGCTCCATGCTGATAGCGTAGCTTGTTTAGTTCAACAGTACTTATCTGCGATTGAAGCATTGTTTTTGCAACAAGCAGCTGCTTGTCTGCGGCGCGTAAGGAGAAATATGTTTTTGCCACTTGCGAAGCAAGAGATAGCCTGATACTGTTTTTCGCTGACTCTGCGGCAAGAATTTCTTCTTTGGCAGCTCTGGTGGCTTTCTGCAGTTTTCCCCAAAGGTCAGCCTCATAATTGATGACGCCTGCTCCTACAAGAGAGTTGTACGTCTCATTATCATTAACTCCAGCAGTCGATCCTAAGCGTTTGTATCTAGTAGCGTCCAACTTAGCGCCAACTTCCGGTCTCTGATTCGCTCTCGTCTCTTTAAAGACGGAACGAGCCTGTTGAACTCTGGCCAGTGCTATTTCTAAATCTTTATTGGCACGAAAAGCCTCTTCAATACACGTATCCAGGACAGGTTCGTTAAATTCCTTCCACCAAGTGGTGTCAGGTCTAACAACTTTTGTCATACCAGAGGAAGAAACATCTGATGACACAGCAATAACATAGGCGGGAGGCATATCGTAAGATAGAGGTGATTTCACGTCCGGCCCCAAATTAATGTGAAAAAATGATCCTAAAAAAAGTGCAGCCAAAAGCGCGCTGGTGGTCATCTACTTCACCTCCGTCTTTTCTGCGTTCACGTCCGCAGAAGTTGAGGCAAGCTTTTTATTCGATAATCCCATAATCATCGCAAAAAAGCTCGGAATAAAAAATATTGCGATACCTGTAGCGGCCAGCATTCCACCGACAATACCGGTGCCGATTGAGTGGCGGCTCGCAGCGCCAGCGCCGACACTGACTGCGAGAGGCATACAGCCAAGTATAAACGCCAGTGAAGTCATAAGTATTGGGCGGAAGCGCAAATGAGCGGCGGATGCAGCCGCTTCTTTGAGCCCCATACCATTGTGATACTGCATCAGTGCAAATTCAACAATTAGAATAGCGTTTTTCGCAGCCAAACCTATTAGCGTAACCAAAGCAACTTGAAAATACAGGTCGTTTGAGAGTCCTCTCATTATTACCGCTAAGAAGGCTCCGAACAACGCGAAAGGAACAGCAAGGACAACCGCAAAAGGCAAACTCCACCTTTCATACTGGGCGGCAAGTATCAAAAATACCATCAATATGCCCAAGGCAAAAGCGATTGCCGTAGCTGAGCCTGTTTGCTTTTCCTGGTACGCGGAACCTGTCCATGCCAATGTAAAGTTTTCAGGTAATGATTTTTGCGCTGCGGCCTCCATAGCCTTTATAACCTGACCAGTAGTATACCCTTTAGCTGGGGTACCTGTTATTTTGGCCGCAGGAAAGACATTAAACCTTTCCATTGTTTCAGGGCCCGTTATCTCCCTAAGATCCACAAGCGACTGCAGGGGGATCATTTGGCCGCTTTTTGAGCGCACAAATGTATAGCGGATATCCTCAGGTCTGTCACGAAATTCCGAATCTGCCGTCATGAGAACCTGGAACGTTCTGCCATTTTTATCAAAATCGTTTATATAGTAATTTCTGAACATGCTTCCCATGGTGGTAAATACATCTGATAAATTAACACCGAGAGCCTTAGCTTTGTTCCTATCCAAATGCGCAAAGTACTGCGGCACCTTTGTAGAGAACGTTGTACTGATGCTTCCTATTTCAGGGCGTTTCTCTGCCTCTTGTATAAGCTGTGCCAACGCTTTTTCCATCCCATATATATCAGAGGCGCCTCTATTTTGAACGTAGGCTTCAACACCACCAGTAGTACTCATACCGATAATTGCCGGCGGGTTAAACACAAAGACCTGTCCTTCAGGAATACTCCAGGTCTTACCCATCAGCGCGTTGGCGGTTGAGAAGGAATCCTTGCCCTCTTCCTGCCGTTCCTTCCAATCTTTAAGCGTCATAAACGCAGCTCCATAATTGGGCTGGTTGGAGGAGTTAAGCATGTTATAACCAGTGAAAACCAAGGCTGTTTTCAAATGGCTGAAGCTTCCGGCAATATTACTAACTTTTTTAGTCAACGACTCGGTCATGTTCAGAGAAGCTCCATCAGGCATTGCCATTGAGGCCATTAATATTCCCTGATCTTCATCCGGAACCAAAGAGGTAGGCACCATAGCCGCCATCTTCGCAGTCGCGCCCACAAATATCAAAAAGAGCACTATGGCGATAAAGGCTCTTTTTAACAGAAAACGAACCCCTGCGGAGTAGGCATTGGTCATCGCATCAAAGAATGAGTTGAACCAACAGAACACAATAAACTTCTTCTCATTTGCCTTATGCGGTTTCAATATCAAAGCACACATAGCTGGCGTCAAAGTCAGAGCCACAAAACCGGAGATCGCAACAGATGTTGCGATTGTAATGGCAAACTGCTTATAAAGCTCACCTGTCAATCCTCCCAAAAAAGCGATAGGGATAAACACAGAACAAAGCACCAAAACAATGGCAATAACAGGTCCAGTAACTTCTTCCATAGCTTTAAAAGCGGCTTCCCTAGGAGACAGTCCTCGCTCCATATGTCTATCAACGTTCTCAAGCACAACGATAGCATCGTCAACTACAATACCAATTGCCAACACCAAACCAAATAGCGTCAAAGTGTTGATTGAAAATCCAAATAGTTTAAGTCCAGCGAACGTTCCAATTATTGACACAGGAACAGCCAGGCAAGGAATTAAAGTCGCTCTCCAATTCTGAAGGAAAAGGAACACAACAATAAACACCAAAAGAATTGCTTCAAAAAGTGTTTTCACCACTTCTTCAATTGACACTCGCACAAATGTCGTAGTGTCATAAGGAATATCATAGATGACACCGTCAGGGAAGTTCCGGCTTGCCTCGGCAAACCGTTTTTTTACCATGTCACATACTTTTATGGCATTTGCTCCAGGCGCGAGAGTAATTCCTATTGGAACCGCAGGCTTACCGTCCTGATGTCCCATAAAGCTATACGTTTTAGCACCAAGCTCAACTCTGGCAACATCTCTTAAATACACAGTAGAGCCATCAGGATTTGCTCTAACTATCACATTTTCAAATTCTTCGACGGTGGTTAAACGTCCTTTAGCTGTCATAATATACGTTTTTTCAAGGTGGGAACTTGTCGGATAATCACCGAAACGTCCCAAGGCATATTGGCTATTCTGATCTTGAACCGCAGCTGCTATATCTGAAGGTGCAAGACCTAGCTGAGCCAGCTTATCAGGCTTAAGCCATATTCGCATGGCATAATCTTGGGCGGTATAAATAACAGCATCACTAACGCCTGGTATACGTTTTAAATCATCAACAATATTCAAAAGTGCGTAGTTGCTCATATATACGGTATCATAGCGCCCATCTGGAGCCAAAAGAGTCGCAATAAGCAACAGATTCGGAGAAGATTTCTGCACAACAATTCCATACTTGCGAACTTCTTCGGGTATCGACGGCGTAGCCATCTGCACTCTATTATTTACGTTAATTGTCGCCTGGTCAGGGTCCGTACCGAGTTCAAAAGTTACCGTAAGCGTCATTGACCCCTGTCCGTTACTTACAGAGTTCATATAAATCATGTTATCAACGCCGTTAATTTGGCTTTCCAGCGGAGAAGCGACTACCTGGGCTATAACTTCTGGTGTAGCACCGGGATACTGAGCAGAAACAGTTACCTGAGGGGGCACAAGCTCAGGAAACTGCGCTATCGGCAAGGTCATTATTGACACAATACCTGCCAGCATTATGACAACAGAACAGACTGTGGCGAGAATCGGCCTCTTTATGAATATCGATGAAAACATCTAAATCGCCTCAGTTCTGTTTCGCTGATTTATCATCAGAAGCTACCGCTGAAATATCTCCGGAATCCACCTTTGCCTGCTTTTCATTAACTACAGCGACGGCCTTGCCTGGAATAACCTTGGCAACGCCATCGATAATAATTTTCTCTCCCACATTAAGCCCGCTGCCGACTAAGCAGTCATTACCCATCATCTTTACAATCGCGACTTTACGTGCAGTAGGTATATTTTTGCCATCTATGACATAGACAATGGTTCCTTCTGAAGACTGAAGCGTTGCGCGCAGTGGGACCCTAATAACATCCTTTAGATATCCGCCAATCACGGACACTCTTACAAACTGACCCGGATAAAGGTCATTTTTCTTATTGTCAAAAACAGCTCTCGCTTTTATAGATGCCGTGGAGGGATCTACAAACTGATTTTGGAAATCGATCTTCCCCATTATAGGATATACAGTTCCGTCACCAAGTGAAACCTTAACCTGCAAACCGGATTTTGAAGTCATCAATATGCCCTGTGAACGCATCTTCTCCAAGTTTCGATATTCGTCAGCAGGTATTGCGAAATCAACATAAACCGGATTAGACTGAACAATCTGCGTGAGCATATCTCCAACATTAATCAAATTACCTACAGAGAACTGCTCCTTACTGCTCAAGCCAGAAATAGGGGCTCTTACAACTGTCCAGCCGAGATCAATTTGCGACTGCCTCACAGCAGCTTTAGCGGAGTCAACCGAAGCGGCTGTTCCCTGCATGTTAGCCTCAGCATTGTCGTATTCAGTTTTGCTGACAGCGTTTTTCTTATACAAAGCAGAAACTCTGTTGAATTCAACTTTTGCAAGATTCATCTGAACTTGACTCTGCTTCAGGCTTCCTATATTCCTGTTAAGTGTCGCCCTATACGGGGCAGGATCTATACGGAACAATATTTGTCCTGCTTTGATTGGTTCCCCTTCGCGATAATCTTTTTTTACCAATATACCACTAACCTGAGCGCGAACTTCAGCTTCCATATATCCTGTTGTCTGCCCAGTGTATTCAAAGGTAATCGGAGCATCAGATTTAGCACTTTCCATAATCCGAACGGATACAGGAGGCATCTGTACAACTTTAGCCGCCTCTTCTTTCTGAATCTGCTGAGACTTCCAAAACCAAAAACCTGAGCACCCGATTATCAAAACAGCAGCGAGCAAAAATAGCTTGTTATTGCCATGATGCTCAGTACTATTACTTTCGTTATTCTGTGACAAGTTTCCGTTTTCCATACAAATACGACACCCTTTCCGTAAGTGTAAATTGTTTTTTGATTATATCACATGAAAACAGCCGCTGCATATTACGATTTAGCTGTCAATATAGATTGAGCAAACATCGCAGGTTAAATAATAATAAACATTAATATATAAATAAAATATCAAGAATAAATTTAGATTTGATAAAATATGCAAACTTTTAATCTGTAATTATTAAATTATATATGCTGATTTACAGATATAACCGCTAAATATCATATAAATAACTTAAATTGTAACTAATTTGCATGTTTCTTGGCACCAGTAGTACAAATGCCCGCGCCAGAGTGCA
>CAZFWP010000026.1:0-6136 GCA_964522805.1 uncultured Synergistaceae bacterium
GACATAGTTGGGGCCAACGGGGGCGTAGGTGAGAGTGTTGTTTCGCGGTGCGGCGAAAAAGTCGGCGCCAAAACGCTTGAGTTTTCCGCGCAGGTTGTTATACATGCTGCTGCCGCTGATTTCTCTTGGGTCAAGCCTAGGAGCGGGGTCTGTGGGGGTGGCGTCGGCGGGTGCGCTGGGGGCGTACTTTTCCTTATTTTCCTGCGTCACTGTTTCGTTGACAACTGTGACCGCAGGTTCGGTGGAAGCATCGTCGCCTAATGAGGGAAACGCCGCCGGGGCTTCGCCTTCGGTGTTTTCCGAGGTGTTCGCGTCATTGTCGCCGCCGAAGCCCATGCCGCTTTGACCGCTGAGGGGCGAGGACTGTTCTCCGGCAATACTGAGAGCGTTGGCCGCGGCTTGAGCCGCAGACTGCGCCGCCGCGCCGTCCGCAGCGAAGGCCGATAGTGGAGTAAATAGTGCCAATGAGTAGATAATCATTACTAAAAATGCGGTTATTCTTTTCCCTTTCATGTAAAAGCCTCCATATTTTGTATGCTTGTTTTAATATATATTGTTATTATATATTGATATTGATTTAATCCGTGTCTTTTAGAGTTTCTGTCATCCGCCACTCCCCTGAGATAAAATCCCATATTCCATATGTTTAAAGCCTCCATATTTTGTATGCTTGTTTTAATATATATTGTTATTATATATTGATATTGATTTAATCCGTGTCTTTTAGAGTTTCTGTCATCCGCCACTCCCCTGAGATAAAATCCCATATTCCATATGTTTTATGTTTTGTTTGCTTCTCTGTTCCGTCATCCCGAGTTTTCGTCATCATTTGGTCCATCAGCGGCGCCAGTTCCTGGCTCAGCCTGTTGGGGGCAAGTTCGCCTATGAGTTTTTCCGGTGTCATCCAAGCTCCCGGCACTCTTCCCGCAAAGAGTCTGAATGTGGAGAGCAATGTAAACTCTTCATCCCAATATGTGTTGGATGCATGTCCGCCATACCAGAAAGTCAGTGGTATGTTGAAGAGCATTCCCGCATCGGTGTATCCTTTGTCGGAAGTCTTTTTGTCTGTAACGGTATAATAGAATCCTACAGAAGCGCTGTCCCAATTTCTGATTGCATCAAGTCTGTAACCTTTGTCACTGTCGGCAAACTTGCCATAGCGAGCAATTATATCCGCATTGTATGTTTGGTCGTGATAACCGGCTTCTCCCCAATATGCAAGTGCCCAGTCATTATTTCCCGCTCTTTCGGATGGGCCGTAATAGTAGCCGTTGGACGTCGGGTAGGAGTCCGTCTTATAGTCTGCAAGTCCCGCGAAGGAAGTGACATCTCTTTCTTTAAAGACGCTTGCCCTTGCCCCTATCCAGAATGGTGAGTCTTTTATGAACCAGCGCCCCCAGATGTTCGCTCCGAAGTATATCTCGTCTATCCATCCTGCTTCTCCCAGAGCCCATAGATTTTTGTCCATTTTATATATGTAGCTGAGTACGCCTTTGTTTATCCTTGTTTTGTCATTTGCCTCCGGCTGCCACCAAATGTCAATGTCGTTGTCGATTGGCTGGCGAACTTTGAGATATGCCTCAAGTCCTTTAGATGTGCGCAGACGACCGATGTAGTCTATATTTATTCTGTCCATATAGAAATCTTTGTCAAGAGGTTTGTCTATTCGGGGCTCATAAGCCAAAGCGATTCTGATTTCGGCTCTTCCGTTGTTTACGCTGTCTCCGGGGCCTGCCATTATCTGCCACTCTTCATCAGGCAAGGTCCCATATTTTGTCTTAGGCGCCCAGGTTACAGATTTTCTGCTTAAGTCATAAGCGTTGAACTTCTTAAGACGTATTAAAGCTATTTGCTCCCTGTTAAGCTCTATTCGCGATACGGGATTTCCGCGCACCATAGGCGAGCAGGAGAAAACTTCGGTGTCCCACGGCAGTGCCCCTGCAGCGAGTATCATAGTTCTGGCTGTTCCTTCTGTCTGAGAGGAGTAGCCGATATTTTCAAAAGAGATGTGGACTTTTTTATCGTCTGCCAATACTACGACATTGCGCAGGCCGAATCCTTTTTTGCCAAGTTCTTTTTGCAGGGCTGATGTCATCTTTTTTATATCTGTATTTGCCCAATCCGTGGAGGGTGTTTCGGATAGTTTCGCTTTATTTTCTCCTCCGAAGAGAGGCTTGGTGAAGTCATACTCATAGTTCAACCCGAAGCATACTTCTTCACCCCTCTGGTAGCTTATGCTTCCGTTAAGACCTATGGGGCTTTTAAGTACAACTCCGTAGTTGTATTTTTTCTCTGCCGCTTGGGGCTGTAGTACAATTCTGTCCTTTGTATAGTCAAGAGGGCTGTATTCAGCCTTGAACTCAATCCAATCCGTCGGGGACCATGAAAGTCCGCCGTAAAAGCCGTTGTAGCTGTCAGTGGCGTAGCCGAGTGTGAGGGAGATATCGTTGTACTTCCAAGTACCGGCGCCAAAGTAGGCTTTGCGTATTTCCGTTCCCATCATATCCATTGCGCCTACCGCAATTGACGGAATGAGGCCTCTTTGGTTTACTAGAAGGAGCTTTAAGTCAAGTGCCTTGTCCTTGTAGTAGCCGTAGTTTTCGCTTATTTTTGCGGCATTTTCAAATTCTGTGATGCGTATGTTAAATTCAAGCCAGGGAAACAATCCCATGGTTACTCCGCCTGTTTTGTAAGGGGTGTAATAGGAATAGTGCATGAAGCCCTTACCGTCTCCCGGCATTTCGGCAGTCGGGTACTCCCATAGACCGGTAAGTCCTGAGTTGGACGGAGTGAGAGCTTCCGCAGAGAAAGTTAATGAACCGCAGAGCAAAAAAGCGGCGGCGGCAGTTCGTAAGTACTTTTTGATTTTTTTACTTTTCCTGCTCATTGCAGTCCTCCGTAATAAAAAAGTGCTATATCCATTATAATCGATGTATTCGGTAATATAAATGGATGTTATATAAAAAAGCCCCTTCTTCTGAAGGGGCTTTTTTCAATGAGCTATTTTGTCTTACTTCTTGCGGAAGTAAAGAAGAGGAACTGCTGCAAGAAGGAGAAGTCCGGCAAAGCCGGCATTGCATCCGCTGCTGCTGCCGCCTGATGAGGGTGTGTCTTTTTCTGTTGCAAAAAGAATATTAGCTTCTGAGAAATACTCATCAGGGCTTGTTACATTAAAGTTAATTTTGTTATCTTCACTTGCTATTTCAAATGGCACAAAGACGCCATTCAAAGCGCTGCCATCCTTATGGTTTTTGATATATGCTTTGGCACCGGCAGGTATCTTGTCGGCGCTGGCTATGGTTATCTTGATTGAAGCGGGGGCAGGAACTGCTAAATCAAGAGAAAGAGCGATCGCCGTATGTATTACAGGGGTTTTGCCTTGCGTGATTTGAAATTTTGTCCCTGCAGGAACAATTGGTGCAATGTCGGTAATACTTTTGACCTGATCAAATGAAGCGCCAGTAATGATAACATCGCTTGATGTGATATTCATAGGCACATAAGACCCCGTGTCCGGCGTTACGGGTGCCACATGTCCTGCATGCCCTCCGTCAGCGGCGAACGCTGCGCCGACAAAAGCCAATACAAAAATTACCATAAAAACAGTTAGGATCTTTTTCATTTGAACCTCTCCTTTTGTTTTTTGTGTGTGTAATTTAAACTATAACCTGTAAAACTTTGAAAACATAATAGCTAGATAATTGCTTTATGTCAATCATCTTGCCTATTTTTGATTTATCAACTGACTTATTTCCAAAAGACCTTTGGGCCGCTGTATTTGCCGTCGCTCATTTGAAAAAAAGTGTCAATGAGCATGATAGCCTCTTCGGGATCGGCAAACCTTCTTTGCGCGGAGTCGCGCCAATGAGCCATTTTATATCTGACTGTAAGCTTGTGCCTTTTACACCAGCCGCGCCAGTAATCTTCTCTTATGCGCTCAAAAATCAGCACCAAAACATCCTCCGCATTATGGGGGAGGACTATCGGCAGCGGCACTTTTTTTATTTCTTCCATTGTGATGTGTCCGTCAATTGCGAAGCGTACTGCCAAGCCGCGCTGCTTATCTTGCGGCAGTTTGGAGATGCGTGTCATAAAGGCGGCGTCCAAATGGGTGAGCTCTCCGAGGGATTCCATCATTTCCAGCGCGGTTTTGTCTAAGTCCAGGCTGTTGTTCTGAGCGTAGGTGTATGCCGTGACGGCTTCGGCAGGCGGTGCCGCGGCAAAAAGTATTATTAAAAGTATCATTGCGGCGATGGTTTTCAAAAGAGCTCCCCCTATTCTGTTTGGCGGTAAAGCGTTACATCTCTATTCCCAAAAGGGTTCTTGCTGCCCAGCCGATGCAGAAGGAGAGGGCGGCTACGCCGAAGCTGATGGCGATCATCTCGAAAAAAGCCGGTTTGAAGGGTTCTTTGCGGACCACGGAGACGTAGAAGGTGAAAATGAGTATCACCAGTCCCGCATTGAACAGGCAGAAGAAGATTGCCGCGAGCGGCGAGGCGAAGCAGCAGTAGGGAATGAGCAGCATGGTGACGACGATCATGTAGGCTATGCCCGTATATACTGCGGCTTTGAGCGGGTGCTTTTCTGAGGGGTCGTTTTTCTTTGAAAGGTATTCCGATGCGGCCATGGATAGGGTAGCGGCGCTGCCGGTGATGAATCCCGCCATGGCGATGGTGGTGGTGTTTCCCAGTGCGAAGGTGAAGCCTGCAAGAGCTCCCGTCAGCTCGACAAGCGCGTCATTGAGACCCAGTACCATAGAACTGATGTAGCGGAGGCGTTCTTCGTCTATCAGTTCTATCAAGGCAGCCTCGTGTTCCTGTTCGCTTTTGTACATTGCCAGAGCCTCGGGAACTTCATCGGCGATGGCGTTGTATGTTTCCTGCGCGCCCTCTTCTCCGGATTCCATCATGTTGATGACAAAGGTGATGCCAAAGACAAACGCCAGAATGCGGTGCCAGATGATTTTCACCTTTCCCGGCAGAGGGTTTTCTCCGGTGTATTTTGCCCAAATAGAAGCGTGAACACCCTCTTCCGCGGCGATGCGCGCGAGGATTTCCCCGTTGTCTCCCTTTATTCTTTTGGCGAGGTCTTTGTATATTACATGTTCTGTGGCTTCGTTTTTTTGCATGCGGCGTATTGTCGCCAGGGTTTCTTCTCTCATTATCTTTGTATTCCTCCCATTGTTGTTGCTGTCCGCAATGTATTGTACTACAAATGAGAAATATGAGATAAAAAATATCTTAATTTAAATTGATTTAGAGTTAAACCGCAAGACCGCCGTTTGTTTTGCCATGAAGTAACATTTGCCGATGTTTGCGGTGTTATGTTCTCATCTGCGAGCGATATGAGCACAAGAGACAAACAGCGGTGGGAGGCGCACTATGCACTTCCCACCGCTGTTATTGCTGTTTTTTTATGTTACTTGGTTAGTTGGATTTTTTTTCGGTGACGTATTTGTCGATGGCCACTGCCGCGGCTTTGCCCGCGCCCATGGCGAGTATAACGGTGGCTGCGCCTGTGACGATGTCTCCGCCGGCGAATACGCCCGGTACAGAGGTGGCTCCGGTCTCGGGGTCGGCTTCGATGTATCCCCATTTGTTGATTTTCATTTCGGGGAAGGTGGAGAGCAGAACTTTGTTGGAACCCTGACCGATAGCTTCGATGGCGCAGTCGGCTTCGATGAGGAATTCACTGCCTTCAACGGGTACGGGGCGTCTGCGGCCGGAAGCGTCGGGTTCGCCAAGTTCCATTTTGATGCATTTGACGCCGCAGAGCTGTCCGTTGCCGTCGTTGACGTATTCAACGGGGTTTGTCAGCCAGTTGAAGATGATTTCTTCTTCTACCGCGTGGTGGTACTCTTCGATACGAGCGGGAAGTTCCGCAAGTGAGCGGCGGTAGACAACCTGAACTTCTTCGGCTCCGAGGCGTTTGGCGGAGCGGGCGGCGTCCATTGCCACGTTGCCGCCGCCGATGACGACGACTTTTTGGGCTTTTTTCGCCGGTGTATCATGCTCGGGGAATTCATATCCGTGCATGAGGTTGATTCTGGTGAGGTATTCGCTGGCGGAGTATACGCCGTTGAGTGTGGTTCCCGGTACGCCCTGGAAGTGGGGGGCGCCGGCGCCGACAGCGATGT
>CAZFWP010000026.1:6146-19372 GCA_964522805.1 uncultured Synergistaceae bacterium
TCAGACGTGTGCTCTTCCGATCTGGTGCGCCGGCGCCTACGGCAATGTAGCAGGCGTCGAACTCTTCCATGATTTCCTGCATAGTGATGGTCTTGCCGACGACGACGTTGCATTCTACATCTACGCCGAGCTTCTTCATCGCTTCGATCTCCATGGCAACGATTTTCTTGGGAAGACGGAATTCGGGAATGCCGTAGATGAGTACGCCGCCTGCCGCATGGAGGGCTTCATAGATCTTTACTTCATAACCGAGCTTCGCCAGGTCTCCTGCTACTGTAAGGCTGGAAGGGCCGGAACCGACAACGGCGATGCGCCCTTTCTTTTCTCCTGAAGGAACTTCTGTTTTGACGTCTTCCTGTGCGTATTTCCAGTCGGCTACGAGTCTTTCGAGCTTACCGATTGAGACAGGCTCGTAATCTTTCATTTTGCCGACGGTGCAGAGCCCTTCGCACTGTGATTCCTGGGGGCAGACGCGGCCGCAAACAGCGGGGAGGTTTGTGTATTTGTCAAGAATTTCAGCGGCGCCGGCCATGTCTCCAGCTTTGACGCACTGAATAAATCCGGGGATATCAATGGAAACGGGGCAGCCTGCTATGCAGGGCTTTGTTTTGCAGTTGAGGCAGCGTCCTGCCTCTTTAATGCCTTCTTCAAGAGAGTAGCCTAGGCAGACTTCTTTAAAATTACCCTTGCGTACCTGTGGATCCTGCTCTTTGATGGGTGTTTTGTTTTTTGAGAATGTTACAGCCATGTCGGTTCACCTACTTCAGCTTCGTATTTTTCCATGGAGATTTTTTCTTCATCTTTGTACTGGCGGAGACGGCTCATGAATTCGTCCCAATTTACCTTGTGACCGTCAAATTCCGGTCCATCAACGCAAGCGAAGAAGATCTTTCCGTCTACTGTGACGCGGCAGCATCCGCACATGCCCGTTCCGTCAACCATCAGCGGGTTGAGGGAGACAAAGATGGGGAGTCCCAGCTCTTCTGCGGCTTTGGTACCGAACTTCATCATGATAGAGGGGCCGATGCACCAGCAGCGGTCTACCTTTTCACCGCGGTCTACAACCATTTTCATCGCCTGGGTGACAACACCTTTAATTCCTTCTGAGCCGTCGTCGGTGGTGACGATCAGCTCGTCCGAATATTTGGCGCATTCGTCTTTCATGACGACAAGGCTTGATGTACGGCCGCCGAGAATGGTAATTACTTTATTACCGGCAAGTTTAAGTGATTTAATAATGGGGTAGAGTGCCGCAATGCCAACACCGCCGCCGACCATGAGAACTGTACCGTAGTTTTCTATCTCACTGGGGGTACCGAGAGGACCGGAGATGTCCTGAATGCTGTCTCCTACGTTGAGGCATGACATGGCTGCTGTCGTTTTGCCTACTACCTGGAAGATAAGGCGGATGAGTCCCTTTTCCACGTCATAGTCGGCAATTGTGAGCGGAATTCTCTCACCTTTGTCAGCAACGCGCAGAACCACAAACTGACCTGCCTGTGCATGTCCCGCGATGCGGGGTGCCTCGACCCAAATGTCAAATTCTTTGGGCGCGAGTTTCTGCTTTGAAACAATCTTAAACATAATGAACCTCCTCTAGGAATCTAATGCTATATAACGTTTCATAAACCCAATATTAAACATACATTGCTTAATTTATATCATATTTTAAAGAAATGCAAGGTCTGTAGCTACGAAATGCAGTAAAGACGGCAAGATGTTTTTTGTGACTTTGCATAGTTTTTCTAAAAAAGTTCCTAATAAAATGTTTATTTGTGCATTAAATTACAATAATTTTAAATAGTCCCGCGCACCGTTATTTTGCTTTTATATGAGGAGATGCTATCTGCTGGGAGAACGAAAATAAGGGTATAATAAGAGTGTGAGCTACGCGATATCTTTTTGCAGGGAGGATTTTATCATGGGAGTAGTTGTTTATTCAGCAGCAACGTGACCTTGGTGTGTGAAGGCGGAAGAGTTTCTTACGTCGCTTAATGTTGATTTTGAGATTAAAGATATTTCCAAAGACAGGGAGGCTGCGATGTTTCTGGTGAAAAAGACTAAGAAGATGGCGGTTCCCGTTATTCAAATAGGGGAAGAGTTTATTGTCGGCTACGCCCCGGATAATATTAAGGCCCAGCTTCAGCTGCAGCATATTATTAAATAGCCTGTAGGGACGGATGGCGCGGGTATGCGGCGTACTGCTCCGCAGCCGCATACCCGCGCATAAACTAGACGGTTGGGAGGTGATGCATGGTGGAATTATCCCTAAGTTTTGCGTTTGGTTCAATTTTAGGATGTTCTTCCATGACTTTTTCCGAGTTTGCCGAAATGTACGCCAATAAGTGTGCCGCGGCTGCTGATTGGCTGTCGGAAGGTTCTGCGGATAGGGAAGGTCTAGGCTGGCTCTCTTTGCCCGATGCTGATATGAAGCTAATTAAGGAAGCCGGACGCAGGCTTCGTGGTTATGACAATATTATTCATGTGGGTATAGGCGGTTCTGCTTTGGGAAATCTGATGCTCAATCAAGCGCTTTTCGGCGATTTTTTTAACGGCCGTGAATCCTATCCCGATTTTTATTTGGCTGACAATCCCGATCCGTCCAAGACAAAAGCTATATGGGAAAAGGTCAAGAACGGACGCACCGCCCTTGTCGGAGTCAGCAAGTCCGGGACCACGGCGGAGACGATGTCGCAGTTTTTGTGGTTTAGGCAGATGCTAGGGCAGTCAGACTCTGATGTCTTTGTTGTAACTGACCCATGTGTGGGAGTTTTTCGTGCTTTTGCCAATGAGAGAGGCTGTAATGTCCTTGATTTGCCGTCTACGGTAGGGGGACGCTATTCGGTGCTTTCTGCCGCCGCTCTGGCGGAAGCCTATGCCATGGGGGCAGATATCGAGGCTTTGCTGGCTGGCGCGAGAGATATGAGAGATTATCTGACCTCTGAGCGTGATTTTTTGACAAATCCTGCGAGGTTGCTCGCCGCGGCTTCTTGTCTGCATGAGTCGCAAAACCGGCCAATGTCGGTGCTTATGCCCTATTCCAGCCGCCTTTCCTACTTTGGAGAATGGTATGCGCAGCTGTGGGGAGAGAGTCTCGGAAAAGATGGCAGGGGCACAACACCGGTGCGTGCTGTTGGTGCGATAGATCAGCATTCACAAGTTCAGCTCTATACGGATGGTCCTGATGACAAGTTTTATACTCTTATAAATGTTAAAGACCGCCAAGATTCCGTGGTTGTGCCTGATGTGGACTGTGAATCACTGAAACATCTAGCCTACATGGAGAAAAAAGATATTGGCTCAATGCTGTCTCTTGAGGCTATGAGTACTGCTGCCGCGATTGTAAAATCCGGCCGGCCGCTTTTATGGATTGAGGCGGAAAAGTTAGATGAGCGAACGTTGGGTGCTTTGGTGTTTTTTTACGAATATGTTACGGCTCTGACCGGCTGGCTAATGGGAGTTGATCCATTTAATCAACCGGGAGTGGAGCAGGGCAAAAAGTATACTTACGGCTTGATGGGACGGAGCGGCTATGAAAATGAGACCCGCGAAGCGAAACGGTGGTTTGCTAAAATAGAGAGCGGCTTGTTAAAGTTATAATGAACCGCCAGCCATGCGGCTAGTATGAGATGGTTAGTTTTATAAACTGTCCTTGCAGGTTCCAGCTTTTTTCGATAACGTTAGCGGTTTCACCGGGCTGTTTCCAGGGGATCATGTTAGCCTCGCCGAAGGGGTCTACTACAGCTATATAACGTGATCCTCCATCATCTATGTAAAGGTAAACGCCTTCAGGCTGCTGTTTTGCCATGTCTTTAACCTCCGGAATTTGTGTGGTTTCTGGTTATATGTTACTACAACTCTCAATTACGTGCCAGGTAATATTTGAGCTGAAAGGAGCCGCCAATGTTTCTGATCTTTTTTTGCTGGGTATTTTTCGTATTCTTAATTTTAGCTCCCGCTTTGATAACGCTGGTGATTACGGCACGCGGCGGCGAACACTCACGGAGGAAGATTCTCTAGTGTCTTTGCTTATATATTATTTGGCTGCTTTCGGTGCCTATACGGTCTCAATTATCTTGATGACAGGACAGTCGTTTGGCTGGAAAGAGACGAAATTCTCTTTTTACATCGGCGGCAGGAAGACAGGGATGGTATCCTCGATATCCACCTTCTGCGCTACATGGGTGAGTCCTCTTTCTATCATCGGATACGGAATGTGGCTTTATAGAGATGGTTATGTGGCTTTTTTCGCCTCGGTGAACGGTTGGTTGTTGGGACTGCTTTTTTTCCCCTTTATCGTAAGGAGGCTGCGAATATGCCGTGTTCTTTCTCTTCCAGAATGGTTGGAAAAAACTTACGGTGATGCGAGGGCGCGCAAGCTCGTGGCTTTGACGATGATATTCTTATATACTCTTTATCTGGTTATACAGTTCCGTGCTTTTGGCATTATCGTCTCATATATGTTGGAGATTCCTTCAGGTTTTGCCGCCACATCGTTGGTTTATCTTTTTGTCCTCTACACTACTTTCGGCGGATATTCTTCTGTTGTGAGGAGCGACATTCTTAACCTCTCTTTAATTATTTTCGGTGTGACAGCAGCAGCCTATTGCGCTCTTCCCGCCGGTTTTACAGCTTCCACTGTCGCTGATATATTGCTGATGAAGGGTGTTCATGATGCCGGAGTACCGACTTCGCCAGCTGAGATGTTTTCTCTTTTTGCCATTATGCTCTCTTGGGGGCTTGGCGTGGCAGGCAACCCCCAGTATGCCATTCGCATTATTTCCTGCCGCAGAAAGAGGGATGCCTACGGAATGCTGGTGATCTCACCGATAATTATCGGCTGGATATATGTTTGCACCACCATTTTTATTCTGGTATGCAGAACAAAATATGTGGGTATTGGCGGACTTGAAGAAACTCTGGGTTTCGCGAAACTGGGACAGTTTCTTCCCAACTTCGCCGGCACATTTCTGCTGGTGGGCGTTATTGCGGCGGCTGTTAGCACGGCCAATTCTCAGCTTTTGCTGGCGGCCTCTTCTCTTTGTTACGATTTGTTCCCTCCAAAAAAGCTTGCTGCGGATAGCGAAGCCAACCCAATGGAGGAGGATCATTTTTTGCTGTTAAACAGAATAGCCATTACTGCGATTGCTTCTATCGCACTCTTCCTCTCTCATGCAAAACTGCCTGGATACCTTATTCTCGGCAGAATCAGCTGGACGCTGGTTGCTATATGTTTCTTTTTTCCGCTCTTCGTTCCTAAATATGTGGTGAAGAAAATGCTTTTTTATGTTTTGACAGTGGCTCTTTGCCTGCAGTTTGTTTTTGTCTTTGTGGCCGGTATCAGTCCCGAATATTCCATGCTGGTGGTTTTGATTGTGGAGGCAGCTTTATTTAAATTCCACCGCTTTTTCTCGGCAGAGAGTGAAGCCTATTATCTCTACCGCCATGAAGAGGGGGGTCATGATGCTTCATAAGTGCAGCTTGGAAACATTGATGAAGTGGATATTTATGGCGTTAGCACTATCAATGGTGTCTTTGACTATCGGTGCCAGGCTTCACCAAAGTTATTCGTCAAAGAAGATTTTTGCGGTGGGGCACGGTACTCAGACAAAGATTTTTATGGAGAATATGCAAATAGGCGGCTCCGAAAAGATGGTTATGGATGAACTCGGCAGTTATTGGCGGGAGAGCGGAATTGACGAAATTCCTGATTTGGTAATCTCCGCCGGTGAGCAAACATATAAATTCAAGCTTAACCGCAAAGATATTATTATCTCTATTGTAGAAGAAGAGCGATTTCTTTTGCTTGTGGGCATGTTAGGACTGCTGGCTGCGGTTGAGCTGGCTGTATTTATCTCCTATGTGCTGACAAGACCTCTGCGCCGCCTGGCTTGGGGATGTAAGCAGATAGCTGTCGGTTCTCCTGTGAAGGTGCCGCAAAATGCGCTCTCACCTTATGAATTTCAGGAGCTGACTGACAGTTTCAACTATATGGCATCAGAGCTGGAAAAGTGGAAGGAAGTCCAAAGGCAAATCAGCAGAATGGACCGTCTTGCCGCTCTTGGTGAGATGATTTCAGGTCTCTCTCACGAAATCAGAAACCCTCTGGCTAGCATGAGAATACAGATGGATTTGCTGCGCGCTGAGGTTGAGGCTCTGGCACGCCATTCAGGCTTCATCAATGAAACAGACTCCGCAGATGCGATGGAGCACATAGAAGTGCTGGAAACGGAGTTGGATCGGCTTAATAATATTGTCACCCAACTATTATCTTTCGTGCGTCCGCGCGAACCTATGAAAACATCGGTTCCCCTCATTTCTTTGCTCCTCTGGTCTCAATCTATGCTAAAGCCGCAGGCTGAAAGGTACGGAGTGGAACTTTTTACCAAAGAGATCGATGAAAATATAAATGTGCTGGCTGACAGTGAGATGCTGCGTCAGATGCTGATGAATCTGGCTCTCAACGCTATCCAGTCGATGTCTGCCTCCGCTAAACAGGGTAGAAAAATATTGCTTATAACCGTAGGCTGTTCCGATAAAGCGGACGGGCCGCCCAAAAGAGGTTTTATCATGGTTTGCGATAATGGCACTGGTATTCCTGAAAATATTCAACATCGAATCTTCGACCCCTTTTTCACAACCCGCAAAGAAGGAACGGGACTGGGGTTAAGTATTGTGCAAAGAATAGTTGAAGGACACGGAGCCAGTTTTTCGATGAAGAGCTCGTCTGCCGGCACTACATTTAAAATATTCCTGCCTCTGGATGGCAATTGCGGTTCCGGCGGCTCTGCAAGTTTCTGTGAAGGGGAGAATCTTTCATGAGCATATGGATAGTCGATGATGAAGTCAATCTTGCGAATGGTTTGAAAAAAGCCTTTGAACGGCAAGGATATAACACAAAAACAGCTTCGACCATCGCGGAGCTGCAAACTCTGCTTGCATCGGAGATTCCTTCATTGGTATTTTTAGACCAGTGTCTGCCTGACGGTAACGGACTTGATATGCTGCCTGTTATTCTCAAACAGGCTCCGCGTTGCCGTGTAATTATGATGACGGCTTTCGGTGACTCGGGACTCGTGGTCAGAGCGATACAAGAGGGGGCCTATAATTATCTTGATAAGCCCTTTCCTCTCGATGCTGCCAAAAATATGGTTCAAAGAGCCTTTGAATCAATCAGATTTCAAAATCAGGCGGAGAGGCGGCTATCCGAAGAGCCGTGTTCCCTTTTCGGCTCTTCGCAAATGATGGAACATGCACGTGACAATCTTAGAAAAGTGGCCTCTCACCACGAGATAACCGTACTTTTGCAGGGGGAGAGCGGCACAGGCAAAGAGGTTGCTGCCAGAATGATTCATTACGAGTCAAATTGCCGCGGCGATTTTGTCGCCATAAATTGCTCCGCTATACCGGAATCGCTGCTAGAGGCTGAGCTTTTCGGCTATACAAAGGGAGCTTATACCGGAGCAGCGGCAGATAAACAGGGATTAATCGAAATTGCTGACAAAGGCACTCTATTTCTCGACGAGATAGGCGACATGCCGCTGCCTCTTCAGAGCAAGCTGCTGCGCTTTCTGGACCAGCGCAACTTTAGACCGCTAGGTAGCACGAAGGAGAAAAAGGTCAGCTTGAAACTTATCTGTGCGACCTCGCTTGACCTTGAGAAGAAGGTGCGCGATGAGAGCTTCAGGAAGGATCTCTACTTTCGTATCTCCGTTATCCCGATAAAATTACCGCCTCTCAGGGAGAGAGGCAGAGACGTTTTGGAACTGGCAACACTCTTTCTCGCCGAATTTTCCAAAAGAATGGGCAAAACCGTGAATACGATGACGGATGATGTTAAAGAGGTCTTTATGGCTCACCCATGGCCCGGCAATGTGCGCGAGCTGCGCAATATTATTGAGAGAATTTTGATATTAAAGGATTACTCAGACCACACAATTCGTTTGGCGGACTTACCATATGAATTTCTTGATATACAGCTAGCGGCGCACGGCGGCGATTCTTTGACCGCTGCTCCAGTAGAAGGAGATTCACTGGAGAACGCCATGGACAAAGTGGAAAAAGATTTGATAGCTGCGGCTTTGGCGCGCTGCGGCGGAAACAGGACAATGGCTGCGGCGGAGCTTGGAATATCCCGTTTTTCACTTTTGAGAAGAATGCAGCGGCATGGACTTGATTGATTTTAAGCTTCAACAGAGACTAAAGACGGCGTGCGCACTGTCGCCGCGGATATTGCACGGACAGAATCTGCTGTTTACTCCGATAAACGAGTTGGCGGGAGAGTGCGGCAGACTTATGGGAGATAATCCGTTTTTTACCTTTATTCCGCCCCGCCGTTTATGTTTTCATGATGACATTGATTCTCCTTGCTATGAAAACCTTGCTTCAACCGTATCTTTGGAAGAGCACCTTGAGCCTCAAATCATTACCTGTCCAGGCTTTGAGTCCGTAAAAGAGCGTGCCGGCGCCTCTTTTTGGACATCGATATTAAATTCTCAGGGATATCTTAATACAGGGGCAGACGAGATTGCTAAACTTACTTCTCTGCCCGAGCCCGTTATTGCGGCTTTTATAGAAGCTCTAAAAGGTTATGTCGAGCCGGCCGGTCTTTACGCCGGAGATTTGAGAGAATCGCTGCTGATTCAGCTGCGCCGTCTTGACGAGCCATCGGCAGATGCAGAGGCGGTTCTCACGAAAGGCATAGAATACCTGCTTTCCGGCAATATTTCCGACTTCGCGGTGCTCTGCGGCTGGGACGCTCGGAAGCTTGATTCTGTGCTGAAAAGTCTGAAAAGACTGGACCCGGCACCAGGTAAAAATTTCGCCCAAGTTATTCCAATATATCCGGAGGTAGAATTTTATCCAGAAGGAGAATTTGTAAAAGTAAAGCTAATTAGAGAAAATCTGCCGATAATCAGCTGTAATTTTGAAGAGATGCCAATGTCGGCAGGAGAACTTTTATCATCCGAATGGTTTTCGCCCTTATGGTCGAGGGCAAAATTTGTGATAACGCGTCTGGGAATGAGATATAGAACTCTTATGAAAATTGCTTTAATCGTTGCGGAAAGACAGCGAAGATTTATCACGGGAGCGGAGGATACAGTAGCACCTCTTACATACAATGATGCGGCATTGCTAATGGGAATCAATACCTCAACTGTCTTCCGTGCTGTAAAAAATACGGCGGCCGTTACCCAAGGCAGAACAATAAAGATGGAGACTTTCTTTTGCCGTTCTTTAAGCGCGAGACATGAGATGAGCACAGCCGAGCTTCGTTCGCTGGTAACTTTAATGAATAAGGCTGGCTATAGTGACAGCGCAATAGCCTCCAGACTCTCCATTCCGCCGCGGACTGTAACGTATCACAGAAATAAACTTAATTTGACCGTAACTTCCCCCAAACATTGAGAATTTTTTAACAATTGTGCGATTTCTGCTGTGCGCTAATCGCACAGTGCGGAATGCCACATAGATAATTTCCTCTTAGTATGCCCAATATAGAGCGTTAAATCGTCTGACTGCAATGCTTATAAGGATAGTATCTCAAATAATTTTTTTGATTTTTCATCGGCAAGTTTTTTGCATGTATAAAGGTATTAGTACGTAAATCTATTGGAGGTGGCACGTAATGTTGAAAGAAAAGGAAAATTCCCAATCAGCGGCAAGTGTACTTATCGGAGCGGCGTTCTTGATGGCTACATCAGCAATCGGCCCGGGGTTTCTTACCCAAACGGCGGTATTTACTGATAAGCTCAAGGCGGCTTTTGCTTTTGCAATTATTGTCTCTATTCTAATTGACATTATTGTTCAGATGAATATCTGGCGCATTCTCGGAGTTTCCGGAAAGCGCGCTCAGGATGTGGCGAACGAAGTTTTCCCCGGCGTAGGTTATTTCTTGGCGATACTGGTGGCGATTGGCGGACTTGTTTTTAATATCGGCAACGTCGGAGGCGCGGCGATGGGGCTCAATGTCATGCTGGGCATTCCTCTGGTGCCGGGAGCTATTTTCAGTGCTTTGGTGGCTATCGCCCTGTTTGTCAATAAGGAAATGGGCAAGGCGATGGACATGTTTACCAAGGTTCTGGGTATGATCATGATCGCCATGGTTCTCTTTATGGTCTTTAAGACGCAGCCCCCTATCCCTCTTGCTCTTAAAGAGACTGTTCTGCCCTCTGATATTGACTGGCTGACAATTCTCACACTTGTCGGCGGCACGGTCGGCGGCTACATCACTTTTGCCGGCGCTCACCGCATCATTGACGCAGGAATCACCGGTACTGAAAATCTGGCCAAAATTTCCAGAGGCTCGGTTACGGCAATAGGTATTACCGGTGTTATGAGATATCTTCTCTTCTTGGCCATTCTCGGCGTTGTAGCCACAGGTGCAGTGCTTGACCCGAAAAACCCGCCGGCATCAGCCTTCCTTATTGGTGCAGGCCAGATCGGGTACCGCATCTTCGGTGTCATTCTTTGGTGCGCAGCTGTTACCTCTGTTGTCGGGGCCTCTTACACTTCGATATCCTTCCTTAGAACCCTTTTCAAGCCGGTGGAAGCCCAGTCACGTTACTGGATTATGGGCTTTATCTGCATCTCCAGTGCTATTTTTACAACAATGGGCAATCCCGTTAAGCTGCTGATCGTTGCCGGTTCGCTGAACGGACTCATCCTGCCGATATCTCTTGGCGTGATGCTTCTTGCCGCCTACAGAAAAGACATCATAGGTGACACATACAGACACCCGGTGGTTCTTAGTGTGCTTGGCTGGATTATGGTTGTGTTTACCGCTTGGATGGGCTTCAAGTCTCTTACGGGAATAATGAAACTCTTCTCATAAAGAGGTAAAATCAGAGAGGGCGTAATTACGCTCTCTCTGATATTTATTGGTACAAAGGAGTGATTCGTTTGTCCGTATACCTTAAAGAACCACGGTTGCTGCAGGCGGGGGAATCTTGCCTAGTTGCAGAGTTTGCCGATGAGATTAGCCGCGAGGCCAATGATGCGGTGATGGGGCTGAGGCATTGGCTTGAGTCACAGAAACGGGTGCCGATTGTTGAGTGCTTGCCGACATACCGTTCTCTCGCGATATATTTTGACCCGCTGGCTGTAAGCTGCGAAGAAATTGCGGCGGAGGTGAGGACCGCTCTCAAAGAGGCCGCTGAATCTAAGTCTTCGTCGCATAAGGTGATTTCCATTCCCGTCTGTTACGGAGGAGAATATGGTCCCGATATCCAAAATGTGGCCGAGCATGCGGGTATGTCTGTCGAAGAGGTTATAAAACGTCATACCGCTTCTGTATGCCACTGCTATATGATTGGTTTCGTTCCCGGTTTTGCCTATTTGGGCGGCATGGACGAGTCAATAGCGACACCGAGACTGCAAAATCCCCGAACAGTTATTAAGGGGGGCAGCGTTGGCATTGCCGGCAAGCAGACTGGGATATATCCCATTGACAGCCCCGGGGGCTGGCAGCTCATAGGCAGAACACCGCTTAAACTCTTTACGCCGGAAGCATCGCAGCCTACGCTGATTGATTCAGGCTACGGCGTGCGCTTTGTCCCTGTTTCAGAAGATGAATATAAGACTATTGAAGCCAGAGTCGCCGACGGGACATACGTCCCCCAGATAACGGAGGTGGCATAGCGATGGAAGTATCTGTTATAAAGCCCGGAATGCTGACTTCTGTCCAAGACCTCGGACGCTGGGGTTACCAAGCAAGCGGCGTGCCTGTGGCAGGAGCCATGGATCTGCCGGCATTGCGTATTGGCAATGTGATGATAGGCAACCAGGAAAACGCTGCTGCCCTTGAGGTGACGCTTATGGGGCCGGAACTTGCCGTCAGCGGAGAGGGACTTGCCGTCTTCGCCGGTGCGGAGCTAGGTTTTGCCGTGAACGGACATGAAGTCGGCTCATGGAAAGCGGTCACTCTTAGTGACGGTGACGTTATCTCTTTTAAAGGCCCCAGGGGATGCGGCTGCAGGGGCTGTCTCTGTTTCAGCGGCGGTATTGATGTGCCGGTGATTATGGGCAGCCGCTCGACCTATACCAGAGCTAAAATCGGCGGACATGAGGGACGTGCGCTCAAACAGGGAGATGTGCTGAAGGTAGCGGATCCCTCTCCTCTGTGGAAAAAAAACAACGGTTTTAGCCCAGCGAAGGAGCTGCTCCCAGACTATAACCCCGAACTGCCTTTGAAGATATTGACCGGACTGCAGGCGGACGCCTTTACCGAAGCAGGACTTAAGACTCTATTTGAGTCGGAATATACAGTATCCAGCGAGTCAGACAGAATGGGCTGCCGCCTTGAAGGTCCCAAAGTCGAACATAAAGAGTCCGGCGCTGATATCGTCTCCGATGGTATTCCCTTGGGGACGGTGCAGATACCTGGACATGGTCTGCCTATAGCAATGCTTGCTGACAGGCAGACTACCGGAGGCTATACAAAAGTCGGAGTTTTGACTGCTTCGAGTATTCAGGCTTTGGTGCAGAGAATGCCAGGTATGAAGGTTCATTTTGAACGTACCGATATGGAGAGCGCTGTCAGTGAATTGCGCTATTCCAAAGAAAAGTTGGAAAAGATACGGCAGGCGCGTTTTTCATATGTAAGCCGCTTCGGAGGCTGTTTGCCCGAGCGACCGCTTTCGCCTAGTGCAAAATTGACAGTTAATGGTAAAGTATACGAAGTAACCTGTGAAGAAATATAATTTCAGCGGAGGAGGGTGTTTATGATGTATATGATAGACATGAACAGTGACATAGGCGAAAGTTTCGGAGCATATAATATGGGAAATGACGCCGCCGTGATGGAAGCCATTACTTCGGCAAATGTGGCCTGCGGATTCCATGCGGGAGATCCTTTGGTAATGAAAAAGACTGTTGCCCTTTGCAGAGAAAAGGGCGTCGCTATCGGAGCTCACCCCGGTTATCCTGATTTAGTAGGCTTTGGACGCAGAAATATGGCCTGTTCCCCCGATGAAATTTATTCTGACTGCCTCTATCAAATCGGCGCGCTGAAGCTCTTCTGTAAAGCAAAAGGTTTGTCTTTGCAGCACGTTAAGCCGCACGGAGCAATGTACAATCAGGGCGCGAAAGACCCGAAAATCGCTATGGCTATAGCCTCCGCCGTAAAGGACGCAGGATCAGGATTTATTATCTTGATGGGGCTGGCCAACTCTGAATTCGAAGATCGGAAGAGCGTCGTGTAGGGAAAGAGTGTCTTCGCCTGTGTA
>CAZFWP010000027.1:0-19359 GCA_964522805.1 uncultured Synergistaceae bacterium
TCACACCCGCAAGGGGATGGAAACGTATGAGTTATCACAACATTGTTGACATACATACATTACAACTCACACCCGCAAGGGGATGGAAACAATCTGCTGTTGTAAAGAATAAATACGAGATTATTACAACTCACACCCGCAAGGGGATGGAAACTATCAATTCCATTTCAGCATCAGTCAACAATTCATTACAACTCACACCCGCAAGGGGATGGAAACTTACCCTCTACGGTCACATCCCACAGAAAGCTAATTACAACTCACACCCGCAAGGGGATGGAAACTATAATTAGCATTATTATGTACATGAGCATATACATTACAACTCACACCCGCAAGGGGATGGAAACTGTCATTGCAACAAACTCATCGTACTCTTTGAATTACAACTCACACCCGCAAGGGGATGGAAACTTTTCGCTATTTATTACCCCTCATATTTTGTCATATTACAACTCACACCCGCAAGGGGATGGAAACATTGAACAAAACACTAGCATTCAAGCATTGTTTATTACAACTCACACCCGCAAGGGGATGGAAACCATAAAGTAGTTCATTATTTTGTACCTCCACTTAATTACAACTCACACCCGCAAGGGGATGGAAACTATGCCGTAGGTACAGTTGAAGTATTTTTGCATTACAACTCACACCCGCAAGGGGATGGAAACGTGACACTCTGTGATAGCCTCTACTAGTTGGTATTACAACTCACACCCGCAAGGGGATGGAAACTAGTTCATGGAGTAAGCGGCTTGGCGTATGGAATTACAACTCACACCCGCAAGGGGATGGAAACCAACCGGCATAGCAGACCCATCATCGTTAATAATTACAACTCACACCCGCAAGGGGATGGAAACCATTTTCATTTTGTCTCCTCCTTTTTTTCTTCGCATTACAACTCACACCCGCAAGGGGATGGAAACTTCAAAACGGTCAAAATTATCCGCTCTGTCTAATTACAACTCACACCCGCAAGGGGATGGAAACATAAAATATTTTCGCGGCTTAGTGAGGTGATATTACAACTCACACCCGCAAGGGGATGGAAACCCGCACCCGCCGCTGCAAGCAGAGGAGCATGTCATTACAACTCACACCCGCAAGGGGATGGAAATACTTCGCCGTAATTTGCCATTAACGTCCTCATTTACAGCGCACACTCCATATAATGTAAACTTTTTTATTTTATGTAATTGCATATTTAAGTCGCCTTGTATTTTTTGATTTTCTCGTTTATAATTAGCCCCATGTTGATAAGCGGAGCTTTTCTTAATCTCTCCTGAAAGCGAGGGGGTCCTTTGTCTACAGCAACAGAAGGATTTGTCCTTTTTTCTCCAATAGGAACCACTGACCCGATATCAGGCTGCCGCGACGGAGCTATGCTTCATATTGCAAGAATTTATAGACCTCGAAAGATATTTCTCTATTTTTCCAATGAGATGTGCGCTCTTCATAAAAAAGATAATCGTTACTTATTCTCCATCGATAAGCTAGGGGAAAAGCTTGCGCATCACTTTGAGACCGAGATTGACTGCCGGGAAAATCTTACCGATGTGCACCTTTTTGACTTTTTCTACAATGAATTCACTGCTAAACTGAATAATATTGCAGCACAAAGCCCTTCCTCCCGTATTTTGCTCAATGTCTCTTCCGGCACACCGGCAATGAAAGCAGCTTTGCAAACTATCGCCGCCCTTTCGGGAGGAGAGCGTTTGTTACCGATACAGGTGAGCACACCGGAGAAGAAGAGTAATGGCCCTCGCGGAAAGTCGGTTTCTTATGATGTTCAACTGGAGTGGGAATGCAACGAGGACAATGAGGACTCGTCATTTTGTGATAGGTCTGCCGTTTCCACACATCTCAACCTCTCTGCCAAAATAGCCAAGGAAGCTATTATCAAACAGATTGATTCTTACGACTATCACGCCGCTTTGATGACTGCCGGGGGCATATCTTCTTACCTTTCGCAAGAGGCAAAAGCGCTTCTTGCCGCAGCGGCAGCCAGAGTTCAACTGGATATCAGCGGTGTAACAAAGGCTCTGTCGCAAAGCTGCGATAAGATTATTCCTATTGAGGACGGCAGCCTGAGAGACATGGCGGAGTATTTGCTCGTACTCGAGGTTAAACTGCGCCGTACCGAGTACGCAGATTTTATCCGCGGAGTCACTCCGCTTGTGGCAGATATTTTTGAACTTTATTTGTCAAAAAAACTCAAAATAAATATTAAAAAATATTGTTACAGCAGCAGAAACATTAATAACAGCAAATATGTTTTAAGCCGCTCTCTGTTGGAAAAAGATGAGAACGGAAGAAAGATTCTTGAAACTTTGGATTCTCATTACCGGGGCTTTAAGGATTGTCCTTATGCTTCCGACCATTTGCTTGTGCTTCTTAAAGAATTTGCTGCACCGCAGGAGGTTTTAAACACAGCAGAAAAGATTAGGCATATTGAGAGCAGCTGCAGAAATATCGCCGCTCATGAAATTGTCTCTATTTCTCCCGGTTGGATAGAGGGCAATTGTGGGCATAGCCCTGCGGTTATTTTGGCTCTTTTATTCGATATGGCAGATTATTCCGGCATCTGTAAAGAAAAAATTATTAATTCTTATACAAAGATGAATGAGCGGATAAAGAACCTGCTTACCGCCAACATTGACTCAAAAACCGAAGGGGTGTGAGCTTGTGCTGAATGAAGCCGAAATCTCGGCACTCGGGGGACTTCTCCATGATATCGGCAAGGTTGTATACCGTGCGGGACAGACCGCCGAAAATCACAGCCGCGCCGGCGGTGATTTTTTAAAAGATATCCTTAAAGGTGAGAACGCCGCTCAAATTTTGAACTGCGTTCGTTTTCACCATGGTTCAATGCTTAGACATGCGAAGCTGCCGGAGGATTCCCCGGCTTATATCGTTTATGCTGCGGACAATATTGCCGCCGGAGCCGACAGAAGGGACAGAGAATCTTGTTTGATAGAGGGTGAGCCATCTCAGCCGTTTCGTAGAGATATTCCTCTTTCATCTGTGTTTAATTTGATGTTCGGCGGAAATTTAAACTTTAATTATGCCCCGTCAAATCTTGATGTCTGCGCAAATTACCCCTCCAACAGCAAGCGAAGCCTCACTGCGGATATTTATTCGGCAAAGACGGCGGAGCTTAAAAGTGAACTCTCCAAGATACCGCTTGAAAACGAGTATATTAATTCTCTGATGACAGTGCTGGAGAATATTTTGCTTTATGTCCCCTCAAGTACATGTACAAACGAGGTGGCGGATATTTCACTTTACGACCACAGCAAGATTACCGCTGCGGCGGCCGCGGCGATTACGCTGTACATGAATTCACAAAACCGCAGGAATTATCGGCAGGAACTTTTTGACAATGAAGCCTCTTTTGTTAAGGAAAAGGCATTCTTGATGTTTTCTTGTGATTTTTCCGGAATACAAAAGTTTATTTATACTATCGCTTCTAAGGGAGCGCTGAAGTCTCTTCGAAGCCGTTCTTTTATGCTGGAGATGCTGATGGAGTATTTTATGGACGAGCTGCTTTGTCAATGCGGGCTATCTCGGGCAAATCTTATTTATACGGGCGGAGGGCACGCTTATGTGCTTCTTCCAAATACAAAAGCCGTTTTAAACAGTATTGAGATGTTCGAGCAGCAAGTAAACGGTTGGCTGGTGGAGCAGTTTCAAACATCTTTATACCTCGCCTGTTCATGGCAGGAATGTTCCGCCGACGACCTATGCAACCGTCCAGCGGAAGCTACCCCCTATGTCAAGATTTATCATGAATTGAGCAGAAAACTTGCGGAGAAAAAGTCGCACCGTTATTCCGCAGAGGAACTTCGGCGGCTTAATCGCCAAAGCGAAGGACACGGGGAAAGGGAGTGTAAGATTTGCGGCGTTTCAGAAAGGCTTGCCCATGACGAAGATATTTGCTCTTGGTGCTCCTTGTTTTCAAAAATTTCCTCACAAATTTTGCGCCCCGATATTTTCCCTATTGTTCTAAACCATTGCCATTCAGATTATTCTCTGCCAATACCCAACATACGCAGTCTGGAGGAGAGCTGGCTCTCTTTTGTCACCTTGGCGGAGGCTCAGAGTTTGCTGGCAAATGGCTCTGCTGTTAGGGTTTACAGTAAGAATAAGGCGCACACCGGCTTGAATTATTGCACGAATCTATATGTCGGCGATTATGTGCAGAACAAGTTTATCGAAGATTTGGCAGAAGATGCCGAGGGAATTAAACGTATCGCTGTTCTCCGCGCTGATGTGGACAATCTGGGGACAGCTTTTGTTTCCGGTTTTGAGAGAGAGGGCAGCTCCGCCGCAGATAGGTCAAAATATACGACACTTTCACGAAGCGCCGCTTTTTCAAAGAACATGTCGATGTTTTTTAAATGTTATATCAATAGCATATTAAGCAGAAAAGATAAAAAAATTGATTATTTCAGCCTTTGCAATGAAGACGAGAGCGACGGCAAAAAGCTGCTGATTGTTTATTCAGGCGGAGACGATATTTTTATCGTCGGTGCTTGGAATGATGTACTGGAGGCTGCGGTTGATATACATGAGGCTTTTGATAAGTTTACTTGCGGACGGCTGACTCTCTCTGCCGGCATTATGTTGTGCGGCGCCAGATATCCCATTTATAAGGCTGCAGAGACTGCCGCAAAGCTGGAGAGTGCTTCAAAGAATTATCCCGGCAAAGATGCCGTCACCCTGTTCTGCGACAACGGCGAGCATACTTACAAATGGCATGAGCTGAGCTGTGGCGTGATTGAAAAGTTTAAGACGCTGGACAGCTATCTTAAGACAGAAGAGGAAGAGCGCGGCAAGGCTTTTTTGTATAAGCTTTTGGATTTGTTGAGAGCCGCAGACAAAAAGATAAATATCGCACGCTGCGCCTATCTTCTTGCAAGGTTAAAACCCTCTGACAGTGATTGCCGCAGTGAGGTTTACAGTATTTTTTCAGGCAATGTTTTTTCTTGGATAAATGATAAAATCCAGCGAAAAGAGCTTATTACCGCCATTTATATTTATGTATATCTGACAAGGGAGAGGAGTTAGTTCTGCATGACTTTTAACAGAGAGAATAATACCCGTCCTGCTGCAAATAGTCTTCCGGAGAAAGAAATTTTACCGGAGGATTATGTTGACCTTGCCGAAAATGTGATGCACGGTCTAAAAAATACGCAAGGGAATGGAAAACCGCCCTTTTCTATTACCACCCGTCAAATAAGAAAAATTCTTTCTTTGATTACCGATATCCTCAACAGTGAGAGGCTCAGCTCCTGTGACACTCTCTCCGATGAGAATTATCAGAAGCTGCAGCTGGCTCGGGTTCGTATCGCTTATGATGCCGGCAGAGACAAGGACGTCATGACCTTCGTTATCAAGAGCAAGCTTCTGTCCTATATAAAGGGCGTCAGCAAAAGCCGCTCGGAATTTATCCGCTTTGCCGGATACCTTGAGTCCCTTGTGGCATGGCACCGTTTTATGGGCGGGGAAAATTAGGATAGGGAGGATTTCAATATGGGAGGAAAACTTAAGATCAGCGCGATATTAAAAGTCGTCACCGGGCTGCACATCGGAGGCAGCAGCGCTTTTTCACCGATAGGCGCCGTTGACAGCCCCATCGTCCAAGATGTGAGAACCGGTCTTCCTATTGTTCCCGGAAGCAGTCTCAAAGGCAAGATGAGATACCTTCTCGCAAACAGTTTCAAAAATTCGGTTTATGCTTCTCCCAATGAAGAACCGCTTGAACTGAAGCGGCTTTTTGGCGCGACGATGCCGCAAATTGTTAAATCCCGCCTGCAATTCACTGATGCGTTTGTCGCCAACGCGCAAGAGCTTCAAGCGGTGGGACTGCGAGAAGTGAAGTTTGAGAATACTATTAACAGAACCACTTGCGAAGCAAATCCGCGTCAGATAGAGCGCGTCATCAGCGGCGTGAAGTTTAATGTTGTCATCACCTACGACATTCCCCTCGACATGGGCGATTTTGAGCAGGATATGATTAATACCGCCAAGGCAATGAGGCTTCTTCAAATTGACTATCTCGGAGGGCACGGAACAAGGGGCAGCGGACGTGTAAGTTTTACCGATATCAAGCTAAGGTCTCTTTTCACAAGTATTGACGAAGCTGTTTTGGAAAAGTCAAAAAGCCTCTTTAAAGAGGTTGAGGAATATGAACTACTGTCTTTGTAAGCTGAAATTCTTGACGCCTCTTCACACGGGAGACAGCGAGAGAGCTAAATCTCTTGATGGCAGCAGCATGTGCTTTTGCGCAGACACTTTGTTCTCCGCCCTTTGCTGCATCGCCGACAGCCACCGGGGAGCAGAAGGCGCGGCGGAGTTGTGCCGTCTGGCAGAGAGAGGCGATTTGTTATTCAGCGATACAATGCCCTTCCACCATGACACTCTGTTTGTTCCAAGACCTGTTCTTCTGCCCGTAGAGAAGCGAGTTGTCAGCGATGTCAGCGACATAAAGGCGTTTAAGAATCTTAAGTATATCCCGGTTGAACAGCTGTCAAACCTCGTTTCCTACTTTAATGGCGTCAGCGATTTCTCACCAAAGGATATCTTTACAGATTTTGGGAAGAGCGAGGCAAGGGAAAGAGTGGCGATAGCCGGTCTGGATCAGCCTTCGCCCTATACCGTAGGAACTTTTTCTTTTAACGAGGACTGCGGACTGTACTTTATTATGTCTGCTGCCGACGAGTCTATTTTAGACAGCGTGCTGGATTTGGTGAAGCTGCTCGGAGTCAGCGGCGTCGGCGGAAAGGTAAGCTCCGGCCTGGGAAAATTTACTCTTGCGGAAGATGAAATGTTTTTCTCTTCTCTTGATGACTGTTTCTGTTTTGATAATCAAATTATTCTGCTATGGGAAATGTTAGAGAATGATTACATTCAATACATGAGTATCACATCTTCGCTGCCCGCCGATGGCGAGTTGGACGAAGCCATTAATGGTGCTTTTTATACACTTAAAAGAAGAGGCGGTTTTGTGCAGTCGGCCTCTTTCAATACGGCAGCTAAAAAGCAAACGCAGTTTTTTCTTGCCGCCGGCTCCCTGTTCTCTCAAAAATACCATGGAGAGCTTTTCAATGTATACAACGGCGGCGCACACAAGGTATACCGATATTCCAAACCGCTTTTTCTGGGAGTGAAGTAGTATGCCATTGCAAATATATAACCTCCGAGTAAAGACAAAATCACCTCTCTTTGTCGGCTCCGGCGAAATTATCTCAAAAAAGGAATATCTCTATGATTCTCGTAATCAAAGGGTAAGCATTATCGACCATACAAAGCTTATGGGGTGGTTATTGTCCCGCAGTGACGCGGCTGTTATTGATGAATATGAAAGATTTATGCTGAGCGACGTTCGCCGTTACACGTTGAACGATTTTTTCCGCAATGTCCATGCCGACAGTTCTGATATCCGCGGATTCACCCTTTACGCAACAGACGCAGGAGCAGCATTGCCTGAGACCGGCTCTTTGCGAAATATCGCGTGTTTTGCAAGGGATTCATTTAATAAGCCCTATCTCCCCGGCAGCTCCGTCAAGGGGGCCATACGAACCGCGGTTTTAGTGAAGATGATGCAGGAGAACGCCAACGTAAATCAGTATAAAACGGAATCGGCTTATCTTAACGCCATTGGGCAAGGCACTGGCGCCGCTGCCAATTTTGACGTAATGTCAGGCGTCTCCTTTGCGGACAGTTTACCAATTCCGCAAAGCGCGATGATTCTCGCAGGGAAAATTGACCTTTCCAAAGACGGGGACACAAACCGCATTAATATCGTCAGAGAGTGTGTCAGACCGGGTACGGAAATTATCCTCAAACTTACGATTAAACCGGAAAGGTGCGGCATTGTCACAGCCGATTATATTAAGCAGGCTATCAGTAATTTCGGCCGCTATTATCTCAATAATTTCAGTTCCAAATTTGATACGCCATCCTCTGCAGGAGGCGAGTCTTTTGAAAATTGCCTTCTGTTGGGAGGCGGCTGCGGCTATTTTTCCAAAAACACGGTTTATGCTCAAAAACCCTGGAACGACGCCGTAATGACAGTAGCAGAGATGATGAAAAAAAATTTTAAGCGCGGCAAGCATGAGAAAGATGTCATCATTGGTATCTCACCGCACACGCTTAAGTGTACCAAGGTTGCTTCACCGCAGCAAAATAGCAGCAGAAGCCTGATGCAAGTCGGCGTGTGTGAAATTTCAATCGAGCAGGTTTCTTGATGAAACAGTATCGATGTATTTTTTCCGCCTGTGACAATGGCGTAAGATTCGGCTGTGGCGACGCTTACGCTCTATACGGCGCGTTTTTGGAGCTTGTCAGCGCACCGCTGGCAGAACGGCTGCACTCTCAGGAGCACGGAGGGATAGCACAGTATCTTGTGCCCTTTTCTAACGGCAAATGCGCTTCTTGGTACGTAAGTGTTCTTGACAACGATATTTTACCGGAGGTAGAGACCGGTTTTGCCAAAGCGGAGATTTCCTCTCTGCGGCTTCACAGTTTGCAGCTAAAGCCAGAAAAGCACCTTTGCTTTGAGACAAACTGTTTGGCGGATTTGTTAAAGATTCCCGGAGATGATTTTGACTGCCCCAGGTTTCACCTGCGTTTTCTCTCTCCAACCGCTTTCAGGAGCGGAGGCGAATATGTTTTTATGCCCTCTGTCAAGCATCTGCTGGGCAGCCTTTCAATGAAGTGGGGCGCTGCTTTTCCATTTAGTCCGGTAAATGACAGTGACGCTTTGGAGGCATTGGAGCGAGGAACAAGGATAACCGGTTATAACTTACAGAGCGTATATTTCCCGTTGAAAGGCAGAATGATCCCCGCTTTTACCGGCTCGATAACGCTTAATGCAAAGTTGGCAGCTCCGCTCTTGCAGTTGCTTCGCGGGCTGCTTTCGTTCGGCTCTTTTTCCGGGGTCGGCATTAAAACCACTCTTGGCATGGGCGGATACCATGTTAAGGAGTCGCTGCGGGATATTTAATTTTTTACTGAGACACCCTTCGCCAATGTAAATACTTTGTTTTTCCCGTTTAAGAAGATCATCCAATTTCGCTTCTTGCCGACAAAACGGCAGCTCCGCTTTAAAGACGGGCTGCCGTTTTGCGTTGCTCCTCCATGACCGTCACAATATTTATTCGGTGCTATATGAAATCATCAACGGGCGAATTTCTGCGAGGAGTTTTAGGTTTTGGTGCGGCGGTTGTATCGATATCTCGATGGGAAAATCAAGTTGGCAATCGGGGCGCGGAAGAGATTTTCCGCTATTGGGATTCCTTTAAATTACGCAGGTGCCGCCCGCGGAAAAAAGAGCGGGCGGCGTTTGCGCTATGGCGCAGTCGTTGGTAATATAATTTGTATTTGACGCAAGAGGTCTTTTTTGCGGATTTTGTTGCGGGGGGCTTGTTTATGTATAGTTTTGTCAATGATTACAGCGAGGGTGCGCATGAGCGCATTATAGAGGCTCTGACCGCTACCAACAGAGTGCAGACTTGCGGTTACGGACTGGATGAGTATTGTAATGAGGCTAGAGCAATACTTGCCGCTCTGCTGCAGCGCGACAGCGATATTCATTTTTTGGTGGGGGGAACGCAGACAAATTTCACTGTGATTTCGGCTGTTTTGCGCCCCCATCAGGGAGTATTGTCCGCCGCCACGGGGCATATAAATGTTCATGAGTCGGGAGCTGTGGAGGCTACCGGGCATAAGGTGATTATTTTGCCGTCAGAGGACGGGAAACTCCGCGCCGCAGATGTGAGGGCAGCCGTCAGCGCCCATTACGCCGATGACAGCGCAGAGCATATGGTGCAGCCCGGCATGGTTTATATTTCGCATCCCACAGAGCTGGGAACTATTTATTCTAAGGCGGAACTGACTGAGCTTCATGAGGCGTGCGCTGAGTGCGGTTTGCCGCTTTTTCTGGATGGGGCACGTCTTGGCTGCGCTTTGGAAGCTGAGGGCAGTGATGTAACTTTGGCGGATTTGGCTGCTTTGACCGATGTTTTTTATATCGGCGGCACCAAGATGGGGGCACTTTTCGGTGAGGCCTTGGTGATTAATAATCCCGTTTTGGGACGTGATTTTCGTTATATTTTAAAGCAGCATGGAGGAATGTTGGCGAAGGGGCGGCTTTTAGGCATTCAGTTTGCCGAACTTTTCCGTGACGGGCTTTATTTCCGTTTGGCACGCCATGCGGTCGAAACAGCTCAGAAGCTGAAGAGAGGCATTGTCGCCTGCGGCTGTCCTTTGGCTGTTGATACGGTGACTAATCAGATTTTTCCGATTATAGACAAAGAGGTGCTCGCCGCTCTGAGAGAGGATTTCGCCATCGGTTTTTGGGAGAAGTATGACGATAAGAGGGACGTTGTCCGTCTCTGCACCTCTTGGGCCACAGAGGATTCCATGGCTGAATCTTTTGTTGAAAAACTCAAATCAGCGATGCGTTAGTTTTAAGTTTGTTTTTATCAGCACAGTACCCCTGCTCTGTGTGCGTCTTTTGTTTAACTTAAAAGATAGGGGCGGCGTGTGTCTTTGGGCTTTTATCAGCATGTGCGTCCTTTTTGTTTGATTGCCGGCACCGCTTGCACCGCACCGGTTTGCTGTTTTGAATGTTGCGGCAGAGGCTGATGTATTCCTCACCCCTGCCGTTTTTGCAGATGTATTTTTACCATCTGTTTTTTTGACTATTCTTTGAGTATCAACCCGACAAATCTTTGTAATTTTCCGCCTTCGTCAAATTTAAAAACAACGTGGAGTTTATCGCGTTCATAGTTTCCTTCTGCGGTTTTGAGGCGGATGCTGATGGTTTGGGCGCAGTTTACCGCAGATTTTGACGCAGTGACAAGGGTGTCAAAGGCGGCGCTGTCCTCGCTGCAGATGCCGCTTTTGTCCATTTTGTCGGTGAAGAGCAGGTCAATGGGCTGGCATAAGAGCGTGTAGTGCTCAAATCCCTGTGATGTGCCGCAGCGGCCGCTATCTTTGCAGCAGTCAAAGGTGACTGCTCCGGCGTTTTCGATGATAATGCGGTAGCGTTCGTCTTCATTTTGTTTGTTGAGCAGTTCTTCGTTTTGGCGCAGTATCTGTGCAAATTGTCTTTTTCTCGCCTCTTCCAGGTCTTCGTCCGCAATCAGGACGTCTATAGGAGTGGAAGTGCCTACGCTTTTTTCGGCCATTGAATCTTTGTAGAAAGCGTATCTGTTGCCGCCATCTTCTTTGGCTTTGTAGAGGGCGATATCTGCGTGTGAGTAGAGCTCTTCAAATGTTCTGCCGTCGTGCGGGTAGAGAGCTACGCCTAGGCTGCCTGAGAGGAAGAGTTCATCGGTAATTTTGATTTGCAGCATACGGCAGATGATGTCGGCTCTTTTTTCTATTACTTCACCATAGGGGATATTTTTGAGCACAATCATAAATTCGTCTCCGCCCATGCGTCCGATAATGTCTCCCGAGCGCAGAATTGATTTGAAGGCTTTGGCGGCAGAGATTATCGCTTTATCTCCCGCAATGTGCCCCAAGGTGTCGTTTATCTCCTTAAAGTTGTCCATGTCTACCATGATAAAGGCGTGGGTTAGTGAGGATTCTCTTTCTAAGAGCGTGACCGCCTCTTTGGTAAAGGCCTTTCTGTTAAGCACCCCGGTTAGCGGGTCTTCTTTTGATAGAGCTTCGAGAGCAATCTTTTCCATTTTTTCTTCGTGTATGTCTTTGATGATTATAAAGGCCTTGACACTTGCGGTGTCTTTGTAACGCTGCATTTGCACATCAGCGTTGAGCCATTTGTAGCAGCATTTTGTATCATGAGAGTTGATTCTGAAATCCAGAGTCTGTTCTGTTCTGCCGCCGCAGAATTCCGAGAGCAGGCGGCAGGGGTTAAGGAAGTTGACAAATTCGTCAGCGTCCTCGCGGTAGATGTTGTGGTCCACCCAGTAATCTGCTATTTGCTTGAGCCCTTTGAGCGGCATGTTTTCCCCTGGGAGGGGAAGGTCTCCGGATATGCTTTCGCAGACGTCGGCTGTCATATCAAATTCGGCAATCAGCGTTTTGTCCCTAGGAAGTCTGGATACGGTATATTGCCAGCGTTCGTACGCTTTTTCCTGTTCTTTCTGCTCTGTAACGTCAGTGGAGGAGATGACGGCATATTTGGGTTTGCCGCTGTCGTCAAAGAGAGCTGTGGCGTCAAGCTGGAACCATGCGACATTGTTTTGAGCATTGTATAGTTTGATTACACAGCTTTCCTGCGCTGCCCCCGCTCTGATAGAGTCATAAAAATTTCGGTAGTCTCCAATGCTTTCAGGTGCTATTTCTCCGCGCTGTATGATGCTGTCCGGCACATTTTCAAATGTTTCGTTGACCCGGTAGCAGTCCGATGCGGCGTAGGTACAGACCGCGGCAGAGGTCAAGATGTTGTAGCGGAAGATACTTTTTTTGCTTTGAGCAGCGGCAATGCGGTACTCCTGCTGGCTGACTTTCAGCTGTTCTTTTTCTTCCAGCAGGGTTTTGTTGATGCGGTTTTCACGCCAAACAATGTAGACCACCGCCATGGAGGCAAACATCAGTACCAACAGCAGCCGCATGACCATGGAACCTACAGAGCTGCAGATAATTTCTTTAATGATGTCTCCGTTCACAGTGTTGAAGAAAAGCCAGCCATTTATACCAACAGGGACAAAGGAGGTGTACCGTTTGATGTTTTTGAAGGTGAAGTAGAAGGAGGTTGGTACTCCGGCAGACATATTGGCGGCGATGTCCGTTAAAGAAGCCCCCTCTATTACCGATTGTTTGTAGAGCGACAAGACATTGTGGGAGCGCTCCATGTTATTGCTTTTCTGTGAAAAAATGTAGTCTTTGTGTCCTGTGTCAATGATAACCTGTCCTTTGCCGTCTGTGACATAGGAATAAGCCTGTCCTTGGTATGCTCCGGAGATGATCGTGCGCGCCAAGCTCTCTGTGGGGTAAAAACCGCAGAGAGCAGCGTCTTTTGAGCCGGTTTCTCTTTTCAGCGGCTGGAGCATCAGCAGGTAGACGCGCCCGTTTTTTTGCAGAGCACATATGGACTGTTCTCCATCCATAGCTTTTTTAAAGCAGTCTTGTTCTTTGATAGAGGCGAATTCTTTCTCTCGCTCATCGTAGATGGTTCCCTTTGCGGAGACGGTGAAGATTTTTTCAAGCTCAGAGTTTCTGAGGGCATTGTGTATCGTGTCGAGGAATTTTCTGCGGGAGTGCGCTTCGTTTTCTTCAAGGGAGTCGGCCAAGAAGCTTAAGATTTTAAACTGGCTGTCTATCTTTGTGTGTAAGATAATAGTTTGCTCCTCCGCTGAGTCGCGCAGCACCGCTTCGGTGTTTTGCCTGATGTCGCGGGCTATCATCACGTATCCGAGCACCACCGATGCCACGAGCCCCAATATTAGAAAAAAGGGAATGATAAAAGCTCCGTAGTAAAGAGGATTATTAATTTTATTTTTACTGAAGTAACGGCTGCTTTTTTCCATGTTTTTCCGCCTCGAGTTCCTAATTTTTTATTGTTTTTGGCATGTTATAGAATAAGAAAATCCGCCCTCGAAAATGCAGGGCGGAAGTAATATATTGCAGCTGGCTGCCATGTTTTCACGAAGGCCCTGTAGTTTTGCGCAACGGACTTTCGTCCGTCCTGCCAAAATTCTTAAGTTTTTATGTTTTCATATATGACAAAAACACTCAATATTCCATGACTATTATCATACGTTTTACCTATTGCAAAGTCAATAACAAATCAAATGATAATCTGCCCATGTTGGATTTGTTCATTCTTGTATTTTATGCAGGTAAAAATGTTAATCACAAATTAATGTAATTATTTATTTTTTTGATAGAATAGTGGCAGCACGCAAAGGAGGAACTTCAATGTTATTTTGGCGAAAAAATATTATTATTACGGCAATAATTATAGCGATTCTTTTTTGCACCGCCCCTTCTTGGGCAGCAGATGAACGAGTGGAGGAGACGGTGGGAAAACTGCTGGTGAGAGAGTTCAACCCCGAGTCTATTTTTGTTCAGGCGACAAACGGCGGCAGCTTCCTTTATGCGAAAGCTACGGGGATCATGCTTGAGGGAGTGCGCATCGAGAGCATCTCTATCTCCGCAATGATGAAGGGTATGCCCGATAAGCAGCACACTCAGGATAAGTATGGGCTTGCCGATATGATTTATATGTCGCGCGGAGAAATTGTTCTGCTGACAAAAGATGTCAATGATTATTTCAAGAGGACGATGGACGATATTAAGGGTTTTAAAAATCTAACATGCAACTTTAGCAAGGATGGTTTTAAGATTTCCGGTGTCTATACGGCAAAGTTTATTTTCACTTTTAATATAAAGCTTTCGGCTATCGGCCGTCTGGGGATAAAGGAAGACGGGCTGCATGTCGTGGATACCAATTTTTATATTGACGGCGTCAAGCAGCCTGAGATGATTACCAAAAGGCTGCTGCAGGAGATAAACCCGTTGATAAAGAAAAAGAAGATTCCATTCCCCATCGCTTTTAAGGAGATTAATATGAACGGTGAGCGTGTGGTTATTACCGGCAATCCGCAGCCGCTTTCGTCAGGCAGTGTTTGGAAGTACTCGCGTTAGATGGTTATAAGGATAAGTTTAAGGCGCCCTGCCGTTTATTCGGTGGGGCGCCTTTTTTGTTTTAGTCGACTATGAACATTTTCGCACCGTTTTCCGAGTAGGAGCGGTGTGGGTTTTGCGGATCATCGGACGCCACGTAGCCTTTGCCGGGAGTAAGCTCCCGTTTAGAACCGTCTTTCAGCTCGGAAACTATTGAGCCTTCGAGGATGAAGAGTACGTGACCGCGCGCACACCAGTGGTCAGCCAGGTATCCCGGCGACAGCTCCACTATTCTCGCGCGAATGTTGCCCTGTTCAAAGGTTTTCCACTTGGCAATGCCGCTTTCGCCGCGGTGGATTTCTTCTGGAATAGCTTCCCAGTCCACGTTAAGGTAGGGTACGCCCTCGATTTTCACAGTCTTGCGTCCTTTTTATTCTGCGTCCGCCGGCTTGACAGCAAGGAAGCGCAGTCTGACGTAGTCGGCAAACCAGCCGTTTTCTTCCGTGTAGAGGAATGGACGGCAGTAGTCTTCCACCTCTTTGTAGAAGTGGATTTTATCCGCCTCGGAGAAGCCCGCAGTGTGGTAGTTGGAGAATACTTCCAGCCAAGCGCGCAGACCTTTTACCAGCGGCGTCGGTCGGTCTATTCTGGCGATGTAGCTCACTTTAAAACCTTGATTTTCCAAAATATCGGAGATAGTTCCCAGTTCGGGATATTTCCAGGGGTTGCGCGCTTTGTAGTCTAAGCCGCGCTTGATGAGAGCTATTTTCATGCCTTCGCGGATGATTCTGATGCAGCCTTCGCCCCCGCACTCAGCAGCGAAGCGTCCTCCCGGCTTTAGGGCGCGCCAGACACCGCGCACAACACCATATTGGTCAGCCATCCAATGGAGGGCGGAGTTACTGATTACCGCGTCAAATTTTTGATCAATGTGAAGGTGTTCTGCGTCGTGCACACGGGCATCAATGCCGTTAGCGCGCGCCGCTTCAACCATCGCCGGGCTTTCGTCTATGCCGATGACTTCGCAGCCTTTGGCGATTAATTCCTTCGTCAAAATCCCGTTGCCGCACCCAAGGTCGAGGATTTTCTCTCCCGCCTTCGGGTCAAGCAGTTCTATCACAGGACGTCCCAGCTCGTACAGATAATCGGCCTTGCTGTTATACTCTTCAGGAATCCAGTTCTGGTTTGACATGAGGCATCCTCCTTGTAAGCTGAATAGATCTTGCTGTCATTATATGACAGATGCGGCGGTTTTGCACGAAAATAGCCACGGCGTCAATTTTTTCACATCGTTTGGCAAGCGCGCATTGTAAGCAGAGGGGCTAATGCTTTGCTCCAGTGCGATAAGCAAGAGGGCAATTTTGGGGTTTGCTTAATTCGCACTTCGTTTTTTTATCAGTTCGCCGCTTTTTCCATTCTGCGGATATGAAGACGCCCCGCGGCAGACACAGCAAATCCGTGACGCTAGCGGCACGGTTATCAGCAGCGCTTTAGATGCTTTTCCAGCGTTTAAAACCGTTGCCCAAAACTTCTGAGGCCTCGGTGATGACCATAAAGGCTGATGGGTAGTTGATAGCCAGGTATCTTTTCAGTTCCATTGCCTGACGCGCCGTCAAGAGGCACATCACGGTATCGCGCCGTTCGTGTGTATAGCCGCCTTCGCCGTAAAGCACCGTTGAGCCTCGCGGCAGCTCTTCTGAGATGTAGTCAACAATTTGATTCGTCTCTTTGGCAACAATGAATACCAAACGCCTTTTGTCAAAGGAGGAGATGACGTTGTCCATCGCCTGTCCCATGATGTAGCAGGCGACAAAGCCAAAGAGAACTTTTTCCAGCCCGACAATGCCCACCGAGGCGGATAAAATCAGCATATTGAGGTAGAAGGTGTATTTACCGATCTCCACGCCTAATTTTTTGCGCAGCACCGCCACCACAATATCCGTACCGCCTGAGGAGCCGCCGGTGCGGAATACCATTCCCAGCCCAACTCCTTTAATGAGACCGCCGGCGACAGCGACAAGGAAGGTGTCTGTGACGTATGGCACGTCAATATTGCTGAGAACTTGAAGCGTTAGAGAGAGCAGCACGGTGTTGTATATTGTCCAGGCGATAAATCGTTTGGAAAGCTGGCGACCGCCCCAGAGCAAAAGCACAGCGTTAATTATGAGGTTTGTCAGAGCCGGAGAGAATCCCATAGAGTATTTAAGTATCACGGCTATGCCGATGACGCCGATGTCGGGAAATTCGTAGGGCAAAGTAAAGCAGACTACTCCCAGAGAAAATATTATCACGCCCAACGTTGACATAATAAAAGTAGGAAGCTCATTACGCATAATAATTTGAGCTTTTTTTGACATAACTCTTAAATTACGGCTGGCTGACACTCAAAACACCTCATCTTTTAAAAATTTACAACATATGCAAAAGATAGCTCTATTCAGTAAATAATGCAAGTTGCTTTTCGTTTTGTAAATTTTGCATAGGGTATTTTAAAGTCCGGCAGACTTGAAGAAGAAAAGCGCCGTGGTGTGATATTTTCTTTCCCTAAGGCTTGACAGCGTTTTATTTTACTCAAAGATAGAGCTTCCCTCAAATGCGGGTATTTTTTCTTTCTCGCATTTGAGGGAAGCCCTCATTAGTGATATTTATTTTGCTGCCGTTTTGTCTTAGATATTCTTCCAGTGTTTAAAGCCGTTCCCCAAAACTTCGGAGGCTTCGGTGATAACCATGAAGGCCCTGGTATGGTTCTGTGCCAGATAGCGTTTGAGCTCCATCGTCTGACGCGGCGTCAGCAGGCACATAATCGTCGCGCGCTCATCTTTTGTATAGCCTCCGTGGCTGTCAAGCAAAGTGGAACCGCGGCTGAGTGAGTTGGAGATGAAGGAAACAATCTCTTCCTCATTTTTTTTCGTGCCGACAATAAAGACCAAACGTCTTTTGTCAAAGGAGGAGAGCACATTGTCCATCGTCTCCCCTTCCACATATCCGGAGACAAAGCCGAAAAGCAGCTTTTCCAGACCGACAATCCCGTAGGAGGCTCCGAGAATGCCTACATTGAGGTAGAAACTGTAGCGTCCGACTTCAATGCCAAAGCGTTTTCTCATCACCGCGACGATGATATCCGTGCCGCCCGAAGATGTGCCGCAGCGGAACATCATGCCGATTCCGATACCTTTAATGAGCCCTCCGGCCACAGAGACCAAAAACATGTCGGAGATCAGCGGTACGTCTACAATTGCCAGCAGCTCCAAAAAGAAGGAGAGCAAGAGCGTGTTGTAGATAGTCCAGAGCAGAAAACGCTTGGGAAGCTCTCTGCCGCCCCAGAGCATCAGCCCCACGTTGGCGATAATGTTGAAGAGCGCGGGCGAAAAGCCTATTGTATATTTCAGCAGCAGCGCTATACCCATCACTCCGGCGTCGGGGAAGTGGTAGGGCAAGGTGAACCATTGTACGCCGATTGCGTAGATTAAGACTCCGACTGACGACATCACAAAGGTGGAAAACTCATTCCTGCCCATAATATAGGCTTTCTTTGCAAGATGCCGCGTTCTGTGTTTCAGTTCCATAAAAATGCACCCCGTCATATAATTTTAAAAGCTCAATTATTAAATATAATTCTGACAAGGAGCATTAGCAACGGCTGTTTTACATAATCACAGAATAAAAACGCTTTTTTGCGCGATTATTTTTGTTTAAACATTTTTCCACAGTTTAAAACCATTGCCGAGAACTTCCGATGCTTCTGAAACCACCAGGAAGGAGCTGGGATAATTCATCGCCAAATGCCGCTTCAGCTCCATCGTCTGCCGCGGTGTCAGCAGGCACATCATCGTCGCGCGCTGCTCGTGTGTGTAGCCGCCCTTACTGTCAAACAGCGTCGCGCCCTTATTCAGCGTTGAAGAGATATATTCCAGTATCGCATCTTGGTTGCCAATTGGGGCAATGATAAATACCAGCCGCCTTTTATCAAAGGAAGAGAGCACGTTATCCATTGTCTGACCGGTGATATAGCAGGCCACCAAGCCGAAAAGCACCTTTTCCATCCCGACCACACCGGTGGCGGCACCGAGAATCACCATATTAATGTAGAAACTGTAGCGCCCCATCTCAATTCCCATCCGCTTACGCAAAATGGAAACAACGATATCCAGCCCCCCCGAAGAGCCGCCGGTGCGAAAGACCATTCCCAGCCCCACACCCTTTAAGATACCTCCCGCAACCGCCACCAGGAACATGTCGCTGATGTGCGGAAAGGCAATGCCGCTCATCGCCTCCAACAGTATGGTGAGTAAGAGAATGTTATATATCGTCCAGAAGACAAATCTTTTAGAAAGCTGCTTCGCGCCCCAAACAATCAAAGCCGCATTGATTACCAGGTTGACAACGGAGGGAGAGAAGCCCAGGGTGTATTTCAACAGCACGGAGATACCCATGACTCCGGCGTCAGGGAAGTGATATGGCAGCACAAAGCCGACCACGCCTACGGTATAAAGAGTTACACCAATAGTGCAAATGAAAAAAGTAGAGAATTCGTTGCGCGCTGTCAAAAGCATCTTATAAAAGAACCATTTTGCCCGCTGCTTATTCACCATTATTCAATCCTCCAATTTTAAATTTCGTTTGCATTAAGATAAGGTATAGTATCATATTAAAGCAATCGGCATTTACTGAACAGTCTCTAAACTATTAACTTTAAAAAGATTTCTTGATTTATTTCCAAAGCCGCAGCCGAATTAAAAAGATTAA
>CAZFWP010000028.1:0-19294 GCA_964522805.1 uncultured Synergistaceae bacterium
CAGTATAGCATATCGGAGTGTGTCAGAGAACTATAACGGTGTAGTTTATGTGCGTGACAGCCGGTGGCTAGATCCTAGGAATTGAGGCTGGCGTTGATATATAGCGATTTAAGCTTTTTTATGGAAAGGGATGTTTTTTGTGTGCGCAAAATAAGCCTCCGTCTACATGGCGGAGGCTTTTAGGTGGGCGTGTGGGTGCGCCAACGCAGTATTCTGGTGAAGAAGCAGGGTTTTCCCTAATCGGCTTTGATATCGTAGTTGCAGTAGCAGTCTACGCAGTACAGCTGTTTACGGTCGTTGTTCCAGACGTTGAGGGTGAGGAGTCTGGTATTGTCATCGCCTTCAAAACGGCAAAGGCAAAATAGCCCGGAACCGGTGTTACGTCTGGTCATGGGGTCTGTGTATTTTTCGATGTTGCCGCCGTTAAACCGCAGTATGTTTATGCCTTTTCCTGTATCAACAGCCGCTTTGCCTCCTATTGCCAGTACGCTGTCGCAGTTTGTCATTAAGCAGTGGTTATAACCGTCATTAATTGTGCGGAAGCACGGTTCTTCATTTATTTCCGGGAAAAGGAGGTATTGTATACCGGCTTCCTGGTAACTTTTTTCTATTTTTTGCAGCAGCTGAGATTGTCTGACGCCGCTGTCGTAAACAATAAGGCTTTTATGAAACCGGCGTTCTTTCACTACCGTTCCTAGCTTGTCATATGAAGATGTGAGCCTGTATATGTACGCGTCTCGGTCAACAGGCTCCAGTATTTCGTTTTTTCCGTAGGTGTATTTCATTTTTTTTCTCCTTGCAGCAGGTATTTTTCCAACACGGCAAATAATATTTTCACATCAAGCGGTTTACTGAGGTGTTCCTGCATTCCCGCCGCGCGCGACCTTTCAATATCTTCCGCGAAGGCGTTTGCGGAGAGCGCGAAAATAGGCAGTCTGGCCGCATCGGCCCTATTTGCGTTTCTGATAATTTTAGCAGCTTCCAGTCCGTCTATTACAGGCATTCTAATGTCCATGAGAACAGCATCGTAGTAGTAAGGCGGAGATTGCAGGAAGAGTTCCGCAGCCTCTTTTCCGTTTTTGGCGCGGTCCACTGCCAAATTTCTGTGTTCGAGGATTTTTTTGACGATTTGGGCGTTGATATCATGGTCTTCTGCAAGCAGGATTTTTTGTCCGCAGAATGATACCTCCTCGGGTGCTTTCTCTGTTTTGTGGTTTTGTTTTGTCAGGTTGCAGAGTAAATCGTAGATGTTGTCGCGGAGCAATGGTTTGCGTAAGAACGCTGTTACCCCGACCTCTTTTGCCGCATCGTGAATTACCGTCCAGTCATAAGCTGAATGGACAATGGTGTTTACTTTTCCGTTTGTGAGAGCATATATTTGGGTTGCCGTCTGCAATCCATCCATATCAGGCATTTTCCAGTCCAGCAAGATGGTGTTGTACGGGTTGCCGCAGCTTATGGCAGAGCTCAACATTTCCAGACCTTCCTCACCGCTTGCAGCACAGCCGCAGCAAACGCCAAATTCTTTGAAGACAGACGCGGCTGCTTGGCGGGTGATTTTGTCGTCATCGATAACGAGGATTCTCAGCCCGCTAAAGCTGGCTGGTGTGTCTGGTGAATGTTGGTCTTTTACCGGAAGCAGCGGAATACAAATGTCAAAGAGGGTCCCCTGTCCCGGAGCGCTTTTGACGCGGATTGTGCCTTTCATCAGTTCTGTGAGGTTTTTGACAATGATTAGCCCCAACCCCGATCCGCTGGTACTATTATTGTTGTCATGTTCACGCTCAAAGGGATTCCACATTCTGGTTTTCATAAATTCTTCAGACATTCCGATGCCGTTGTCAGTTACTTCAAAATGTATGCCTGCGAGAGTCTCCTCCGTTATTTGCGGGTAGACTTTCAGCCATACTTTGCCGTTGCATGGGGAGGAGTATTTCATCGCGTTTGAGATGAGGTTCATCAGTATTTGTTTTAGGCGCAGCTCGTCGCCTAGGTAGTACTGTGAAAGGTCGGGTGAGGTTTCGGTGTTAAACATGACCCCTCTTTCACCTGCGCTGCCTGCCGCTAACAGTGCAACGCTATGTATTAATTCGCACATGTCGAACTTTCCTGTTATCAGGTGCATCTTACCGCTCTCGATTTTGTTCATATCCAGAACATCGTTGATGAGAGATAGAAGAAATTTTGAGGCGGCGTCGATGTTGGAGAGGCTTTCGCGTACTCCTTCCGGTGTGCTAGGATAGTTTTTGGCGATTTCTATGGAGCCGATAATAGAGTTCATCGGTGTGCGAATATCGTGGCTCATGCGTGAAAGAAAGTCGCTTTTCGCTCGGTTTGCCAATTCTGCGGCATGAAGCTGAGTTACCGCCTCTTTTTGTCTCTCTTCTTCTTCGACGTCCTTTACACAGAGAATAATTTTAGTACGCTCGTCGTTGTAGTAGCGAAAGTGTGCAAGCGCGCGCTTGGTACTGCCGTCATAGCACATTTGACGAAAGATGAATTTGTATGAGTCGGTTTTGTTCAAGGCTTCCTGCGCCGTTGCGAGGCTAAATTTAGGGAGTGATGTTTCTTGCTCGTTTTCTGGCAGAGAGTAGCGGTGGTTTTCATGCCACTGCTTAAATAGCCCGCTGCTGAGCAGTTCTTTGCGCGAGATGCCTTTGCGGCTAACGGTGCGGTATTCTTTTTTTACCGTATCAAATAGATATATTGCCTCATAGTCTTGATTGAGGGTAAAAGAACATATTTTTTCCAGTTCTTTGATTTCTTCCTGCTGGCGTTTCACCACAGTGTTGTCTGTGACAAAACCGTACATTACCGGGCCGTCAACGGTGTCAACGAATGAGCATTGCGTGAGAAGCCAGCCGTGCGACCCATCGCGGCGGACAATGCGCATTTCAAAAGCCATCGTTTTTTCTCCTGCCTCGTAAGCGGTGAAGAGGGCTTTTGACGCCACCAAGATGTCTTCTGCCGGCATGTAGTTTACTGAACGCCCGACTCTTTCAATGTTGTATTCTTCTCTGGTAAAGCCGTGAATGGCATAGAAAGTGTCTGTGGCATATATCGTAGTGAAGTATTTATCCATGAGTATTTTGAATGCTCCCATGGGAGCATCATTTTTGAGATATTCCAGCATTTCTTGATTTTGGTATGTTGTGGTTACGTTTCTTATGGCGGAGAGGGTGATGTATTCCTCGTTTTGTATATGGTATTTGGAGATTTTATATATTTCGAAGAAGTGTTCCTCTCTGTTAAAAAGCTCGGGCACTTCTCCTCTTTTGGAGGCGCTTTCCATGAACGCCGGTCGTTCTGTAAGGGTCAGCAGATCTCTGTAGTAGTGATGCATACACTCATTGCTGCTGTGTCCGATAATATCGCAGGCGGTATCGTTGATAAGTACAACAATACCTTTGTTGTCAAAAGCCATCATCGGTTCTGAGGCCCTATCAATGATTTCACGGAGAATTTCTAAAATATTTTTGTCTTTGTTTGTCTCTGGGAAACTCTCTATGCGCATAATTTAACCCTCTTCCGTTTTGCTTTTGCCAGCCGACGCTCCTATAAAAGGTGCATTTAGAAATATTTAATTTTTTGTTGCAATATAGATTTGCGGTTAAGCGTAAAATTATATGAGACTGCTGATATTTTTGCTTTTCAGCATGGGCGTTCTCTTGAGGCTGTCGTTGTTAATGATCTCCCTTGTTGAAATTAAGGGCGCATGTGTAATATTATAACTATTTTTACTCAAAAATACTCATTTTTACAGTAATGATTTTATAAAAGAATGTTTTATGTTGATTAATAATTAGAAGCTGTTGTTTTGCTGAATAAGTTTTTAATTATATAATATAAAAAATAAAATATATTTATTAATTATTAAAATTAATTTTTGATTTTTATCTTCGATATTTAATTAATATTTTAATTTTTAGCTGGGCATATGGAAAAAATCACCTTAGAATACATGTATTTTTATGCTTTGGTTTTATGTTTTTATATTTGTCGGCATTGTTTTGTTTAATGCTGTCACGCTAATCGTACTCTCTGTCTGTATTAGTTGCGCTCAAAGCGCCGCACGTGTTTTTGTTCGGGCAGCGGCAGCTATTTTTGGGGGCGGCGCGCGGTATGTGCTTTGGGGAGCTGTTCTGTGGTGCTGTTCGCTTTTTTCTGCTTTTTGGTGTTTGCTGACGTGAGGAGTTATAATTGTGCAAAAGGCGGTGAATAGCGGGGCTTGCTTAAGAAAGCTGGTGTTGTAGCCCCGCCGTTGTGATGTTTAAAAATTTGAACAGTGACTATTTGATCGGTGCCATTTGGCTTTCACAGGCGTACAGGCTTTATACCAACGGTTGGACCTCGACAAAGTTGGGTTGGGGTGCGTTTATTATTACTACTCTCGCTGTTTTGTATTTTGCAGGAGAGAAGTTGTATGATCGGATTAGAAAAGGGTAGTCTATGCCCTAGCGATTTCGATCAGCATTTCTGTTGTTTTGTCCATTTCTTCGGCGCAGGCGAATTCCATTCTGCCATGGTGGTTGCCGCTGCCGGTGCCGAGGTTGGGACAGGGAAGCCCCATGAATGAGAGTTTGGAGCCGTCTGTGCCGCCTCTTACTGCGGTTATTTGCGGTGTGCCGCCTGTTTTGCGCACGGCGGCGCAGGCACGTTCGATTATTTGCGGGTGTTTGAGTACTTCTTCTGCCATGTTGCGGTAGCTTTCTTCTATTTTGAGGGTGACGGTGTCTTTTCCATATTTGAGGTTGAGGAATTGGGCAGCGCCGCTGATGATTACGATTCTTTTTTGGAGCATGGCGTAATTGTGGTCGCGGATGATGTATTTGTGGACAGTTTTTTCCACGATGCCTTCGGAGGAGATGAGGAGAAAGAAGCCCTCCCTGTCTTCGGTGTGTTCCGGGCGTTCTGCTGTGGGGAGCATAGAAAATAGTTCCATTGCCGCGAGCTGCGAGTTTATCATGATGTTTTTGGCTGTGCCGGGGTGTACAGAGATTCCTTTAAATTCCGCTTCTACAAAGACGGCGTTGAAGGTTTCGTAGGATATTTCGCCGAAGGGGCCGCCGTCAACGGTGTAGGCGAAGTCTGCACCGAAGAGTTCGATGTTAAATTTGTCCGCGCCGCGGCCGATTTCTTCATCGGGAGTGAAGGCTATTTTTATGTCTCCGTGTTTGATGGTATCGTCTGTGAGTAACCGTTCCGCCATCGTGAGGATTTCCGCAATACCGGCTTTGTCGTCAGCTCCAAGGAGCGTGGTGCCGTCTGTGACGATGAGTGTTTTGCCAATACAGTGTTTGAGGTAATGGTTGTCGGCTGGTGAGATGAAAGCGCCGCTGCTGCCGAGAAGGATTTCTTTGCCGTCGTAGTTTTCGATGATTGATGGTTTTACTTTGTCCGAGGGCGCGTCGCAGGAGACGTCCATGTGGGCGATGAAGCCGATTACCGGCGCGGCGTTTTTGTCGGTGGCGGGGATTGTGGCGTAAAGGTAACAGTTTTCGTCTAGGATAATGTCGGTGAGTCCCAGTTCTTCCATCTCTTTTTTGAGGTATTCCGCCATATTCCAGGTCTCTTTGGTGCTGGGGCAGGAGGACGAGTCGGGGTTTGAGGGGCTAGAGATGGTGACGTATTTTAGTAGTCTTTCGTATGCTCTCATGGTTGTCGGCTTGTCGCCATTTACCTCCTAATGTTTGGTTGTTTGTGATTTTTGCGTTCTTTTAGATGATAACACGGCAAGAGCCTGGCGCGCTCTTGCCGTGTTGTGTGTTTTTTTTAAGTTTTTTGCTTAGTGAGTTTTTTTCGCCTGCTCGGCACAGCTTTTGATGAAGTTTTCCGCTAAGGTGCTGTCTCCGGCAAAGTGGAGGTGAAGATATGATGCCAGCACGGAGTCTTTGGCGTAGCCTGCGAGGTATTTTTCGCCGGTGCGTTTTTTGCAGAAGGTGAAGGCGCAGGGCCAGGTTTCTTGGCTGTTAGCTTCGGAGGAGGAGAAGTGGAATTCGTGCCCTTTAATTACCGTTCCAGCCGGGCAGATTACCGTGTCGCATAGAGCTTCAGCTTCTACGTAGCCTACGGTTCTTAAGCGGTCGTTCATGGAGCATCTGGCGGGAATGACTCCTGCCATTTCGTGTGTTTTTCCTTCAAAGTCGGTGATGCTTTCAGTGAGGTACATGAATCCGCCGCATTCGGCGTAGATGGGGATGTTGGCGCACGCAGCTTTTTTAATGCTCTCTTTCATGGCAATGTTCTCAGCCAGTTGTTTGGCGAATATTTCCGGAAATCCGCCGCCGAAGATGAGGCCGTCTGCAGTGGGCAGGGAGCTGTCTTTGAGAGGGCTGAAGAAGGTGAGTTCGGCTCCGGCTCTTTCCAGTTCTGATAAGCTTTCAGGATAGTAGAAGGAGAAGGCTTCATCTTTGGCGACGGCAATTTTGACCTGCCTTTGGGTTGAGGGAGAGTTTTTTTCTTTTATCGTCATAGGGGAGGCTGATTGCGCCAGAGCGATTATCGCTTCCAAGTTGATGTCATTTTCGATGGTGTCGGCGATGGTTTTGATGTGGTCACGGTTTTCGTTTTCTTGTGCCGGCAGCAGTCCTAGGTGGCGTTCTTTGATGGAGATGGCAGAATCGCGGTGAATTACGCCCAGTACCGGTACTCCTATTTTTTCCATAGCTTCGCAGACCATTTGCCTGTGGTTTTCTGAACCGACACGGTTAATGATGACGCCTTTGAGCAGGACATTTTTATCGTAGTCACGGAAGCCCATGGCGATTGCCGCCGCGCTCTCTCCCATAGATTTGACATCGATAACCAGTATTACCGGCAAAGAGAGCTTTTTTGCTATCGCCGCAGTGCTGCTGATGCCGCCGTGCCCCCCGTCGTATAGTCCCATGACTCCTTCTACTACGGAGACGCCGGCTGCATCGGTGCTTTTGGCGAAGATGTCCGTCATTTTGTCTTCGTCCAGGAGCCAGGTGTCGAGGTTGTGTGCCGGTGCACCGCTGGCGATGGATAGGTATGTGGGGTCGATGTAGTCGGGCCCCACTTTGTATGCCTGGGGTTTTATGCCGCGGCGGCGCAGCAGCTCTAAGATGCCGCATGTGATGGTGGTTTTGCCCGATCCGCTTTGCGTGGCAGCGATGAGGATTCGCGGTGCGGTGATGGTTTTTTCTGTCATCTGCTTTTCACCTCAAGCCCATGATGTTTTGGGCCACGTATTTCATGTCGATGTTTTTGATTAGAGCCGCCGCCAGGATGTTGTAGGCCTCTTCTTTTGCGGAAGTTGTGTCGGCGGCGTCACGTTCTGGCAATCCTTTGGCACGTCTGATGTTGTTGAGCCAGATGCTGCGGAAGTTGTCGTTGTGGAAGGCGTTGTGCAGGTAGCTTCCCGCGGCGCTGAGATTTTTGTTCGCCGCTCCGTCTTTGTGTCCGTCAAGTTCAAAGAGGCTGTCAAAGTCATCTTTGGCTTCTGTGAAGGTGGTTTCGCCAAAGTGTATTTCGTAGCCTGAGACGGAGATGTCCGCTTTAAAGTATGGGTGGATTATTTTGCCCGTTCTTTTTTGGGTGATTTTTGTGTCGCTGAAGGAGGTTATCACCGGCAAGATTCCGATGCCGTCAATTTCGGCTATGGTCTCGTTGTCTTTAAAGTTGTGGTCATATATTTTTTTGCCGAGCATTTGGTAGCCGCCGCAGAGCCCGTAGACGGTGCCTCCTTGGGCGCTGAATTTTCTGATTTTATCCGCGAGTCCGCTCTCTTCAAGGTATTTCATGTCCAGCACTGTGCTTTTGGTGCCGGGTAGGATTATCGCGTCTAAGTCTCTAAAGTGAGTGGAAGCGTCGGTTTCGATAATTCTCACGTCGGGTTCAAAGCAGAAGGCTTCTAAGTCGGTGTGGTTGGAGACGCGGGGAAATTTGACGACGCCGATGTTGAGTGTGCCGCAGCTACCGCTCTCTGTTTTTTTATTCCAATTGATGCTCATGACGTCTTCGCCTTCGATGATGATATCGCTTAGCCAAGGCATGACGCCGATAACTTTGACGCCGGTTTTTTCTTCCGTAAGTCTGACGGCATCTTGGAAGAGGGATATGTCACCGCGGAATTTGTTGAAGATGACGCCTTTTACTCTGTTGCGGTCTTCTCCCAGCAGTTCCAGTGTGCCGACTACGGAGGCGATGGCTCCGCCTCGGTCAACGTCAGTGACGAGGATTACCGGGATATCTGCCTCGCGCGCCACGCGCATGTTGACTATTTCGGCGCTGTTTAGGTTGATTTCCGCAGGGCTGCCTGCGCCTTCAGCGATGATGAGGTCAAAGTTTTTGTCAATGTGAGCGAGCGCTTCTTTCATTGTTTCCAGCCCTTTGCCAAGGGTGAAGGTGCGGTAGTAATTTTTGTCACAGGGGGCATCAAAGACTTTGCCGTTTAAGACAATTTCGGAAGAGGTGTCTTTGCGCGGCTTAAGCAATATGGGGTTCATAAATACCTGAGGCTCCACACGGGCGGCTTCCGCCTGTACTCCCTGCGCACGGCCCATCTCCCGTCCGTCGGCGGTAACATAGGAATTGTTGGACATATTCTGCGATTTAAAGGGACAGACACTGTAGCCCATATCGGAGAATACACGGCATAGGGCGGTGACGATGAAGCTTTTCCCGCTGTCGCTGCTTGTTCCCTGAACCATTATTCCCTTCATGGGAATCACTCCTTCTTGTAGCTAAAACTCAATGCCTTCTCTGGCTGTTACACCGTCTGTAAAGTAGTGCTTGACCGGTTCCATGGAGGTTACTAAATCGGCGGCGTCAATCAGTTCTTGGGGGGCGTTTCTTCCTGTCATGACGATTTCGCAGCTGCGCGGTCTTGCTGAGAGCAGTTCCAGTACCTGCGTAACGCTTAAGCAGCCGTGATGAATTGCCGCCATGATTTCGTCAAGTATTAGTACGTCAGCTGTGTTTTCTTTTAATATCTTTGCCGCCTCTGTAAATAGAGGGCATGGTGCGGCGCAGGGTTCGCTGCCCCTGCCTTGCAGGCATTGGCATATCGGCAGCCTTATTTTGGCGGCGTGGATATGCTCACCGCAAGTTTGCCCCTTTTGAAATTGGATTATTATCACCCTATGTCCGTAGCCCAGCGCACGGAACGCCAGACCAAAGGCGGCGGTGGTTTTGCCTTTGCCGTTGCCGGTGTAGATTTGTACCTTGCCCTCTCTCATGGCTTTTAGAATATTTCTGACGCGGATTTGATAAAGTATTCCACGTCTGCTTCTGTGTGAGCGGCGCTGATGAAGAGCGCTTCAAACTGCGAGGGGGCGACAATGATGCCGCGTTCGCGCAGTCCGTTGAAGTAACGGGCGTACATGGCGGTGTCGCTGGTTTTGGCGTCGTCATAGTTGTTGACTTCTTTGTCGGTGAAGAAGAGCGTGCCCAGTGAGGCGATGCCCTGAGGACGCACGGCGATGCCGGCTTTATCAAATACCTCTTTTAATCCGCTGCGGAGGCTGGTGCTGAGTCTTTCTATTTTTGCGTAGATTTCAGGATGGTCCCTTAGTGTTTTCAGTGCCGTAAGCCCTGCTGCCATGGCGATGGGGTTGCCGGAGAGCGTGCCTGCCTGGTATACGGTGCCCAGAGGTGCGATGCAGGACATTATTTCTTTTTTGCCGCCGTATGCTCCCACAGGCAATCCGCCGCCTATGATTTTACCGAAGGTGGTGAGGTCGGGGGTGATGCCGAAGTATGATGAGGCGCAGCCGATGCCGAGGCGGAAGCCGGTGATGACTTCGTCAAAGATCAGCAGTGCGCCGTGCGTGGCGGTGATTTCACGCACGCCCTTGAGGAAGCCCTCTTGTGGCAGCACTACGCCCATGTTCGCCGCTACAGGTTCCATGATAACGGCGGCGATTTTGTCTCCCTGAGCGGAGAATATTTCTTCTAAGGCCGCAAGGTCGTTGTAACGGCAGGTGAGTGTTGAAGCAGCGGTATCTTTGGGGACGCCGGCGCTGTCAGGCTGTCCTGCTGTGGCGAGTCCTGAGCCTGCTTTTACCAGCATGCTGTCGGAGTGCCCGTGGTAGCAGCCTTCAAATTTTACGATCATATCTCTGCCGGTGAAGCCGCGTGCGGCGCGGATGGCGCTAAGTACCGCTTCCGTGCCGGAGGAGACCATGCGCACCATTTCTACGGAGGGGACGAGAGATGTTACCAGCTCTGCCATTTCCACTTCCATGGCGGTAGGGAGTCCATAGCTGGTGCCGTTCTCCGCGGCTTTTTTAACCGCTTCGACAATGGGGGGGTAAGCGTGTCCCAGTATCATTGGCCCCCATGAGCCGATATAGTCGGTGTATCTTTTGCCGTCTTCGTCAAAGATGTATTTGCCTTCCGCTCTCTCGATGAATATCGGCGTGGTTCCCACGCTTCTAAAGGCGCGCACGGGGCTGTTGACGCCGCCGGGGATAACCTGCTGAGCTCTTGCGAAAAGTTCTTCTGATCTGTTCATTATAATTTCCCCTCTTTCATCCATTTTGCCAGTTCAAGTGAGAAGTAGGTGACGATGATATCCGCGCCGCCTCGCGCCAGGCAGATTGCCGCTTCCGATACGGTGCGCTGCTCGTTAAGCCAGCCGTTGGCGGCCGCCGCTTTGATCATGGAGTATTCGCCGCTGACACAGTAGGCGCCCACAGGAACAGGACTGACCTCCTTTACCGCATGCAGTACATCAAGGTAGGGCAGTCCGGGCTTGACCATGATCATGTCGGCTCCCTCTTCGATATCGAGCAGCGCTTCACGGATAGCCTCACGTTTGTTGCGCGGGTCCATTTGGTAGCTTTTGCGGTCTCCGAAGGAGGGAGCGGAGCCTGCCGCTTCACGGAAGGGGCCGTAAAAAGCGGAGGCGTATTTTACTGCATAGGAGAAGATGATTTTGTCTTCCATTCCCGCGGCGTCAAGGGCTTTGCGGATGGCACCCACGCGCCCGTCCATCATGTCTGAGGGGGCTACGACGTCAGCTCCGGCGGCTGCTTGGGCAACGGCTGTTTTAGCCAGCAGTTCTAATGTTGGGTCGTTGTCCACGGTGTTGCCTTTGAGCAGACCGCAGTGTCCGTGTGAGGTGTACTCGCACATGCAGACATCTCCCATGAAGGTTATTTCGGGGAAGTTTTTTTTACCAATACGCAGGGCTTCCTGAATGACGCCGTGTTCATGGTAAGCCTGAGTGCCGCATTCGTCTTTGTTTTCGGGAATGCCGAAAAGCAGCACGGATTTTACTCCCGCAGCGGCGGTCTCTTCGAGGATGTAGGGCAATGTGTCGGGGCTGTAGCGTTTCTGTCCCGGCATCGCCGGGATATCTTCGATAATGTTGCTGCCCTCACGCACAAATATCGGGTAGACGAGCATGGAGGGGGAGAGCCTGGTCTCTGCTGCCATATCTCTTATCGGAGCTGTTTTTCTAAGTCTCCTAGGTCTGATAATCATTTAGTTTTCCTCCAATGTTTTTATAAGTTCTTCAAGGGTGGCTTTTTGGGCGGTTTTGATATTTGTATATCCGGCTTTTGCCGCCTCTTCTGCTGTCTGGCGCCCGATGCAGCAGGCCGCCTTGGGCATTGACGCTGGACAGGCGAGTTTGAACCCGCGCACGGTGGAGGCGCTGGTGAAGAGGACCGCATCGGCGTTTTCGGGTGAGAAAAAGCTTTTTTCGTAGTTAGTTTTATAAAGTGAATGTTCCGTGAAGTCTGCTCCAGCCTCTTTGAGGTATTCTGTCAGTTCGGGTGAACCGTCTTCGGCGCGGAAGAGCATTATTTTCGCTTGCGGTGCTATGGCAAATAGTCCCTGTGCCAAAGAGATACCGTCGTAGATGTCGGGCACAAAGTCTACGGTAAGACCGTGCGCTTCGAGTGCCTCCGCTGTACTTTTGCCAATAGCGGCTATTTTAGCGGCGCCGATGGCTCTGATGTCTGTTTTATTTTCCTTCAGCAGTTCAAAGAAGCTTTCCACGCCGGTGACGCTGGTGAAGCCAAGCCATTCATAGCCGCCCAGAGGAGGCAGCGGCCGGTGTATGGTTTCTGTTGAGATGCAGGGAAATTCGATTACCTCCGCTCCGCGTTCGCGCAGCATTTTTGATAATTTACCGGCGCGCTCCCTTGGGCGGGTGATGATTATTTTACGTCCGAATAGCGGCAGAAAGTTTTTCCATGCAAACCTTTTGCCGAGTGCGGCGACCCCGCCGACGATGATTATTGCCGGAGAGTGTATTTTTTCTTTAACACATAGTTCTTCGAATCCACCCAGTGTGCCTTCTATGCGCCGCTGTTTTGCTGTAGAGCCGTTCTCAACTGCTGCTGCGGGGGTGTCAGGTGCCATTCCTTTGGCGAGCAGGGTGCGGCAAATTTCGGGAACAGAGGAGGCTCCCATGAGAAAGAGCAATGTTCCCCCCAGTTTGACTAAAGCTTCGTAGTCGGTGTCGGCGATGCCGCCCTCTTTGGTGTGGGCGGTGATAATGTGCAGTGATGCGGCGATGCCTCTATGCGTTACCGGGATTCCCGCAGCAGATGGCGCGGCGATGGCGGAGGTGATTCCCGGCACTACTTCAAATTCGATATTGTTTTCCAGCAGAGCCTCTATTTCCTCGCCGCCACGTCCGAAGACAAAGGGGTCACCGCCCTTGAGGCGGAGGACTTTCTTTCCTGCCAAGGCTTCGCATACAAGGATTTTTTCAATTTCATGCTGCGGTACGGGGTGACGTCCGCCCTCTTTGCCGACATTGATCGTCTCTTTGTCTGCCGGGATGAGTGATAAGATGCCCTCTCCCACCAATTTGTCAAAGACAATGACTTCTGCGTCGTCAATGAGCTCTCTGCCTCTTACTGTTAGGAGACCCGGATCCCCCGGGCCTGCCCCCACAAGCCAAACTTTTCCTAGCGGCATTTGAAAACGCCTCCTTTGCGGAGTTTTTCGGCAAGGCGTAAAGCGATATCTCCCGCCTCTTCGATGGTCCCGGTGATGGTGCCTTTTTCATAGATATTTTCCGCTTCATCGGCGTAAAAGCCACGGAGAAAGATGTTTCCTCCCCTTAGCTCCGCATAGGCTCCCACAGGTGAGGTGCAGCCGCCGCCAAGAGCAGCGGAAAAGGTTCTTTCACAGTTAGCGCAGATTTTCGTGGTTTGGTCTCTAACAGAATCAAGGTAAGAGTAGTCTTCATCAGCGCGTCCCTGACAGGCTAGAACACCCTGTCCCGGAGCGGGAATCATCTCGTCAACAGAAAGGTAACGGTATATTCTCTTTTCCAGCGCGATTCTTTTGAGCCCTGCCGCTGCGAGAATCAGCATGGAAAATTCGTGTTCGTCAAGCTTGCGCAGTCTGGTAATGACGTTGCCGCGCACCGGTTCCACCTTTTTGCCGGCAAAGAGCGCAGATGCCTGCAGCCTTCTGCGTGCGGAAGAACAGCCTATAGGGCCGAAGGTGATGCTTTCCGCGTCTTGCGGAATGACCGCCGCATCGCGCGGGTCCTCTCTTTTGGAGAGAGCGACTATCGGCAAAGCACGGTTTTGAAACATGGGAACATCTTTCAGACTGTGTACGGCGATGTCGATTTTTCCGTTTGTCAGAGCCTCTTCCAGTTCTTGTGTAAACAGCCCCTTGATGCCGAATTTGTCGGAGGCTTCGGAAAATGGTTTCATGTTTCTGTCTCCGCTGGTCTCCATGGTAACAAGTTCGGTTTCAATTTCAGGATGCGCTGCGGCCAGTTGATTTATCAGCAGCTTTGTCTGGGCAACCGCGAGCAGGCTCTTTCTGCTGCCAAAACGTATTACTTTCTTCATCTGCCCGATTCCCCTTTGTCTGTATTATCTATCTCTGCGTGGCACTCTTCAACCAAAAGAGGGAGAGTTTCACGCAGACGGTCGGCGATTTTTTTAGTCAGTTTTGGCGAGAGAGCCCCGGCGGAAACAGAGACGGCAACCTCTCCCTCGGTGACTAAGGAGGGAAAGCAGAAAGAGGCTTCTGCCGGATTGTCGGCGACGCTTACGAAAATGGCGCGTTCTTTGGCGTCGGCGGCGATTTTTTTGTTGACGTTTCTGTCGTTGGTAACTGCGGCGGCGAGAAAGATACCTTCCAGATCGCTGCTTTCGTACTCTTTTTTGACCATTTTAAAATCTGTTGTATTAAAAAGTTCGCAAAATTCTGGGGCAACGACGGTGACATCGGCACCGCATTTTTTCAAGGTGGAGGCGCGTCTGAAAGCAACTGGGCCGCCTCCCGCGACTAGTGCGCGGCGTCCTTCGATGTCGGTGAGCAAAGGGAAGAGCGGCGGACGTTTTATTCCCAACTGACGCCGTGCCCATAGGAGAGCTTCTTCTACTGAGCAGCCTTCATCTTGCGGACGTCCTACGACAATCACCTTGAGCCCCGCTTTTTGTGCGGCGCTCAGTTTTTCTCTCATACCGCCGGCACAGCCTCCGTCTTTGGTAACCATAACAGATGCGTGGGAGATGGCAATCATCTCACTGTTCATCGCTGCGGAAAAAGGTCCCTGCAAAGCGATGATTTGCCCGGGATTAAAGCCGAGCTTTTCGCAGGCGGCAATGACTGCGGAGGATGGCAGCACACGAGGATAGATTCTTTTTTGGTAATTCTCCACAGAGGTGAATGCCTCCAGCTCTTTGCTGCCGACAGTGAGCAGCACATTACCGGAAAGGCTGTTAAGCATAGCCGCAGCCTCTTCGCAGCTGGAAACCTTGACGACGTCCCCGAAAAGAGGGGTCTCTTTGCGCAGTACCCTGATAAGCGGCACGGCGCAGTTTTCTGCCGCCTTACGAATATTTCGCGTGACTTCTGTTGCATAGGGGTGAGTAGCGTCAATGATGCAGGCCACAGATCTTTCCTTTATCAGCGAGGTCATGGAATCACAGTCCAGCCGTCCGGTAATTGTTTCCACTCCGGGGGCTTCCTCGGCCAGCTCTGAGCCGTATTCCGTTGCTGCGGAATAAAGTACCGGCAGGGAGTGCCGCAGCAGCTCCCGCGCTTCGGATGTGCCGCCGAAAATCAACAGGCGCGCTGCCATTATCAGATCCTGTATCCTCTCGGGGTCACCATCTTACCGGCGACAAAGCGTGTAGAGGTGTTTCCGATAATGACGGTGCAGAACATATCTATCTTTTCTTCAGGGAGTTTTGCCAGTGTTGTCAGTCCATATTCTTCGCCGTCGCGTCCGGCGTTACGCACCCAGCCTGCAGGTGTCTTGGCACTCTTATTTTTGAGCAAAATATCGCAGGCTCTTTTTAAATTTTCCGGGCGTCCCTTACTTGCTGGGTTGTAGAGACAGATGATGAAATCAGCAGCCGCAGCCGCTTCAAGCCGCCGTTCAATCAGCTCCCAGGGAGTGAGCAGATCGCTTAAACTGATGACGGCAAAGTCGTGCATCAGCGGCGCGCCAAGTATCGCCGCCGCTGTACAGGCAGCGGTCATTCCAGGGACAACCTCCACTTCGGTTTTGCCTGCCGCGGTCTCTAGCATGATGCCGGCCATACCGTAGACTCCAGGGTCGCCGCTGGAGACCAGACCGACCTTTTGTCCTGCAAGCGAGCGTTCCAGCGCGTCCTGACATCTTGCGGCTTCGCCCTTCATGGGAGATGCGATCAGCTCTTTGCGTCCCTCAAAGTGTTCTCTGATAAGCTCTATATAACCCTTATAGCCGATAATGACGTCGCATTTTTCCAGCGCGTCAATGGCTCTTTGTGTCATCTGGTCTTTTTTTCCTGGGCCGAGGCCCACTACGTAAATCATCCTCTTGCCGCCTCTGCCAGAGCACTGTAACAGTTTTTCGCCATTTCCAACCCGACCTTTTCTTTCATAGTGAAAAGCAGTTTATGGATCATGTTTCTTGCCGCACCTTGGATTTCTGCATCTTCTTCAGGGGCGATGCCGCTTAAGTTTTCCGAAAGTTCCCGCTCTGCATAAGAGCAGATATCCTCAATCATAGGCATGCATTCTCTGACTCCAAGCCAACTGTCAAAGCGTTCCCGCTCTGCGGTAATGATCTCTTCTATTACCTGAGCGAACTCGGGGTTGATGATGTTTTGTCCGAGATTGTCCATATCAAGCAGAGTAACTCCTTCAATATCTTTAATTGAAGACTCTATGTCACGAGGAACGGCCAAATCCAAGAGCAGGCGCTTTTTGCCGTCATGTGGATAATCCTGTTTTTGCAGCACAAAGTGTGGGCTGGCCGTAGCTCCGATGACGATATCGCTTTTAAAGAGCAGAGAAAGACGTTCCTCATAGCTGACAACGGCAACAGCTTCACATGGGAGCAGACCGTCCTCTCTTGTACGTCTTTTGGTCATGGAGACTGATGCCCCTGCTTCAGCGAAAAGGTCGGCGCAGAGCCTCCCCATCTCGCCGCTGCCGATGACAAGGACGGGAACGCCTTTGAGCGAGCCGAAGGTCTCCTCAGCCTTAAAATAGGCAAGCTGTGCCACGGAGGTGGCATGAGTGTTTGGTCTTCTCTTCACCTCTGTGCGGATGGCTTTGCCGGCGGTAATAGCGCTTTGAAAAAGCTGTCCCAATACGGGACCGCATGATTTCAGCGTGCGTGAGGTTTGCAGCGAGTTCTTCATCTGTCCGAGAATCTGGTCTTCCAGCGGCACCTGTGAGCAGAGTCCTGCCGCCAAGCTGTAAATGTGGTTTAAAGCCTCTTCGCCTCTGAGCGAATAAAAGTTGCCGTCGCCGCGTTCCCGACGCAGCAGCTCTGCCGGGTCTCTGTCCGAAAAAGTGCATAGCTCCGTTCTGTTGCAGGTGGAAATTAGCACGGCTTCCTCTTCTTTGTGTTTCAGCCTTGCAAGAAAATCAGCCGCTCCCGCCGAGGTGAAGGCGAATTTTTCTCTGATTTCCAGCGGTGTGTTTTTGTAGTCCAGCCCCGCTATTCTGACTTCCATTCCCATTACCTCCCGCACCTTGCAATCGCCAAGGTTATTCCTTTATATATTGTCTTGCCGAAAAGAAGCGTTCCCTTTGCACCGCTCACGGCTGCTCGTTCACAGACGTTATCCACGCCCGTGACTTCGAGCACCTTTTGCGAGGCGGTGAAAGTCCCCTCCGCTTGCGCGAGCTCCGCGGCGCTGTAAGTGATAAAAGGCGCGCGCAGCTCTTCGGCAAGAGCGATAATTGCTTTTTCATTTTTTTTGATATCAATTGACGCCACGGTGGCTACCGACATATATGAAAGTCCGCACCGTTTCATAAAATCATAAAAAGCAGCTTTTAATAGTCTAGCTTCAATATTTTTTTTGCAGCCGACGCCCAAAACTAAATCGCGCGGGCGCAGCCAAAGCGTTACCGGCCATGGAGTAGGGCGCAGTTCATCTGTTACTGCCACGCCTATTTTTTGACCTTCAAGTATGGCGGCTGAAACAATTTTCGCTGCCTTAATATTTTCAATGGCGCAGTTGTTCTTTTGCGCCCACTCGTCTACGGCTACAAGTCCGTGAACATCGGTAGCTGTGGTAACAACCGCATTGCCGCCGGTTATTTGGGCAATTTTTTTTGTCAGTTCATTGGCACCGCCGATGTGGCCCGAAAGCAGGGAGATGACATTGTGTCCCATTTCGTCAAGCACCACCACCGCCGGATCTGTCGTTTTGCTCTTAATAAAAGGGGCGATGCTTCTTACCGCTATCCCGCAGGCGGAGACAAAAATTATCGCATCGGCTTTGGCAAACTGTTCCGCAGTCCACTCTTCCAAAGTGGATGGAATCGGTATCACGCCCTCACCGGCAAATTTCGCCGGTGAGAATACTTCGGCAGAAAGAGCCGCAGCGATACGGCGCGCCAGTGCCGCACCTTTAGTTGAAAAAGCCGCGATAGATACCCTTTTCATTGCTTGGCCGCGCGGAACCCGTGTGAGAAAGATTTGTCGTACAGCTTTGATAACTCATAATCGTCGCCCAAGAAATCGCCGACAAGAATCAAAGCGGTGTTCTTGATGCCCGCTTCCTCCGCCATTTTCGGCATAGTGAGCAGCGTACCTCGAAGTATTTTCTGCTCCGGCCAGGAGGCTTTGTAGACCATCGCCGTCTTTGTCTCTTCGGGGTAGCCGCCGTCAATGAGGGCTTCACATGATTCTTTGAGCAGCCCCGAGGAGAGGAAGAGCACGATAGAAGCCTGATGTGCGGCTAGGGAGCGCAGGTTTTCCTTAACGGGGACCGGTGTGCGCCCTTCCATCCTGGTGATGATAACCGTTTGGCTGACGCCGGGCAGAGTATATTCCGCCTGAACGGCAGCAGCTGCGGCGCAAAAGGAGCTGACTCCGGGGGTAATATCGTAGTCAATGCCCAGAGCTTTCAATCTGTCCATCTGCTCTTTGATAGCTCCGTATATAGACGGGTCACCTGTGTGAAGGCGCACGGCGTTCAGTCCGCGTTCATGCGCGCTATGCAATTTTTCGATGACCTCTTCCAGTGTCATTGAGGCGCTGTCATATATTTCGCAGCCTGCGGGCGTCAGCTGAAGAAGCTCAGGATTGACCAGTGACCCGGCATATATCACTATATCCGCACGGCGAAGATGTTCCGCTCCTCTTAAAGTGATGAGGTCAGGCGCCCCGGGGCCGGCCCCTACAAAATGCACCATCTTAAAAAACCTCTTTTCTGTTTATATTGTCAGCTGTCTGCGCAGACATTATTGTTATCGGATTTTGCGCCGACATAATTACCGATGCTCCCATTTTTTTGGTGCGGCTGATATTTATCTGCACAGCATCAAAATCACTGTATCCTTCATTACTGAATATTTCAAAGACTTCGGCTGATGTCTTAAGCGTTACACAGGAGACGACAACTCTGATGCCGCTTCCCAAAGCGGAGATTTTTTTCAGCAGGTCTTTTAGTTCGCTGCCGCTGCCGCCGATGAAAACATGTGTGGGGTATGGCAGAGAGTCCATTTTTTCCAAGGCTTTGCCCTCATGCAGAGTGACGTTGAAAAGACGGAATTTTTTGATGTTAGCCTTTATCAAAGAGGCCGCTTCGTGATTATGCTCTACGGCGCAAACTTCACTCTCGGGGGAGGCTAGGGCGGCGGCCACGGTGACAGATCCTGTTCCAGCGCCGATATCCCAAACGACGGCGTCCCTTGTCAGCTCCAACTTGTCAATAATTAGCGAACGCACCTCTTCTCGGGTCATGGGTACTTCGCCTCTGATAAAGTCCTTGTCGCGCGGGCGGGTACTGATTTTTGCCGCGGGAGAAGCGTTTATGACCATGATGATAGCAAGAGGGTCAGATCGGAAGAGCACACGTCTGAACTCCAGTCACAGCGATAGATCGCG
>CAZFWP010000029.1:0-19002 GCA_964522805.1 uncultured Synergistaceae bacterium
GATTGTACCGATGTTAAGATGCGGCTTATTACGTACATATTTCTCTTTTGCCATTACGGTCAACCTCCTTCTGAAATTCCTAGCTGTATATAAAGCTAAATAGTTATTACTGTTTTAAAAGTTCTTCCGCTACGCTTCTGGGAACTTCTTCATAGTGGTCGAATGTCATTGAATAAGAAGCTCGGCCTGAGGTTTTACTTCTGAGGTCTGTAGCGTATCCGAACATCTCAGCAAGAGGTACATATGCTTTAACGATTCTGGCGTTAGCTCTGACACCCATCTCAAGGACTCTTCCGCGGCGCGATGAGAGGTCGCCGATAACATCTCCCATATATTCTTCGGGAACCACAACTTCAACGCTCATTACGGGCTCCATCAATACGGGGTCTGCTTTTCTGAGGGCTTCTTTGATGGCCATTGAACCAGCAATGCGGAAGGCCATTTCGGAGCTGTCAACTTCATGGTAACTGCCGTCAACAATAGCAACTTTGATTCCGATAACAGGATACCCACCTAGAATGCCGTTGTTAAGAGCTTCTTCGACACCCTTCTGTGCAGCAGGAATATATTCCTTGGGAACAACGCCGCCGACAATTTTATCGACCCATTCAAAGCCTTTGCCTTCTTCAAGCGGTTCAACTTCAAGAACAACGTCTCCGTACTGCCCCTTACCGCCTGACTGACGCACAAACTTGCCCTGAGCTCTTGCCGGCTTGCGTATTGCTTCTCTGTACGCAACCTGGGGACGTCCAACTTTAACTTCAACGTTAAACTCCCGGCGAAGTCTGTCAACAATAATTTCAAGATGAAGCTCTCCCATACCGCTGATAAGGGTCTGGCCCGTATCTTCGTTGACTGAAACGCGGAATGTGGGGTCTTCTTCTGACAGAGCTTCCAGACCTTTAGCAAGTTTTATCTGGTCCGCCTTGCTCATAGGCTCAACAGAGAGAGATATAACCGGTTCCGGGAACACAAGGTTTTCGAGAAGAACAGGATTTTTTTCCTCGCAAAGAGTATCTCCGGTACGAACCTGCTTAAGTCCCGGGATAGCTACGATAAGCCCAGCCTGTGCACTCTCAAGTTCTTCACGCTTATTGGCGTGCATACGCAAGATACGCCCAACACGCTCACGGCGCCTTGTGTTGGTGTTATAGATTGACATTCCGTTTTCAATTTTACCTGAGTAAATTCTGCAAAATGCCAGTCTTCCAACAAAGGGGTCAACCATTATCTTAAATGCCAGCGCTGAAAATGGTTCATCGATTGAAGGAAGAATCGATATTTCTTTCTCAATATCATCAGGATCAACAGCTGCTGTGGGCGGCATGTCAAGCGGGCTCGGCAGATATGCAACAACGGCATCAAGCAGTGGCTGGACACCTTTGTTTTTAAATGCAGAACCGCACATTACAGGAACGATATCGAGAGAAATTGTTGCTTTTCTGATTGTAGCACAGATCATCTCAACGGGGATACTTTTCCCTTCAAGATAGAGCTCCATCATTTCATCGCTGAAGTCTGCGAGATTCTCAATCATCTCAGCCCTGGCGACCTCGGCCTCTTCCTCAAGCTGCGCTGGGATGTCAGCCAAGTGAAACTCTGTACCCAGCGAATCGTCATAGATGACCGCTTTCTGCTGTATCAAATCTATCATACCTGAAAACCCATCTTCAACGCCAATCGGCATCTGAATGGGGATTGCACGCGCTCCAAGTCGCTTGCGCATCTGATCAACAACAGTGTAGAAGTCTGCGCCAACTCTGTCCATTTTATTGATAAAAGCTATTCTAGGGACACAATACTTATCGGCCTGACGCCAGACAGTCTCTGACTGGGGTTCGACGCCACCAACTGCACAAAAAACAGAAACAGCCCCGTCAAGTATTCTCATAGAACGCTCAACTTCAACTGTAAAGTCCACGTGCCCGGGTGTATCAATTATATTGATCAGGCAATCTCCCCAGAAGCAGGTTGTAGCAGCAGAGGTGATTGTAATACCACGTTCACGCTCCTGCTCCATCCAGTCCATTGTAGCAGCCCCCTCGTGTGTTTCTCCGAGTTTGTGCTTACGTCCTGTATAGAACAGAATTCGCTCTGTTGTCGTAGTCTTACCTGCATCTATATGCGCAGCAATACCGATATTGCGCACCTTACTTAAGTCGATGCCCTGCATCGTCAACACCACCAAACTAATTCTAGATAAATCTTACTAGCCATACGCTACCAGCGATAGTGGGCAAACGCGCGGTTTGCTTCCGCCATGCGATGCGTATCTTCACGTTTCTTAACTGAACCGCCCTCACCCTTACATGCATCGGAGAGTTCGCGTGCAAGACGCTCTACCATCGGGATTCCCTTGCGTGAACGTGAATAGTTTATTATCCAGCGTATTGCAAGAGCGCGTGCTCTTTCAGGCTTAACTTCAACAGGAACCTGATATGTGGCTCCACCAACTCTGCGAGGACGAACCTCAACGAGGGGGCTGACGTTTGCCATTGCTTTTTCAAAAACTTCCGCAGGCTCAATGCTAAGTCTGCTTCCTGCCAGATCCAGTGCTCCGTACAAAATTCTCTCTGCTGTACTCTTTTTACCGCCAAGCATGAGGCAGTTGATGAATTTTGCAATTGCGGGGCTCGCATAAACTGAATCCGGAGGGGTAACGCGTTTTCTGATATGTCCTTTACGTGACATAAAAACAACCTCCTTTTAAAGTTTTAGTTATTTCGGTTTGCGAGCACCATAGAGCGAACGGCTCTGACGGCGTTTCTCGACACCACCGCAGTCAAGTGTACCTCTGACAATGTGATAGCGAACACCAGGTAAGTCCTTTACACGACCTCCGCGTACAAGTACGACAGAGTGCTCCTGCAAATTGTGACCAACACCCGGAATATAAGCTGTAACCTCGATTCCGTTTGTAAGGCGCACACGGGCGACCTTACGAAGAGCAGAGTTAGGCTTCTTAGGTGTCACAGTATAAACTCTTGTGCACACACCACGGCGCTGCGGATTTTCCTGGAGTGCCGGGGCACTTGAACGACGCCTCTTATCTTCTCTGCCGCTACGAATAAGCTGGCTAATTGTTGGCAAATAGCTCCCTCCTTCCCTGATTGATAATCTGTATTTCTACTTTTTAAGGAGTCCTGCAGCGGCTGTTTTTCGCGAAACAGCACACGCCCTCCCCAATTGCAAAGAATTATCTGCCCACTCAACAACAATGTTATTCCTTTTTGCTTCGAGCATTATTTCTCTCAATAACTTCTCATCCGCTTCTTTGGAGAGAAATATTTTTTCGACTTTGTCCGCTTTTAAACTGCGGAGCAGCGAGTTACTGCCCGTGATTCTTCTCTCACTTGCTAATTCATTTAAAGGCACACGGACACCTCCCGTGCATAGTCGCACCGAAATATAATAACAGCAGAAGCATTCAGTGTCAATAAACACTAATGCTCCCGCTGTTATTTTCGTTCATTTTGTTTTTTTTACGTATAAATACCTACTCTTTGTTCTCCGTACCAACAAGAATGTCATCGGATACTGCAACATCAGCTGCGGCGGGGCTAACTTCTGTGATGTTTATCTTCCTGTGGCGTTCAATGCCTGTTCCAGCAGGAATTAGCAGACCGATTATGACGTTTTCCTTAAGTCCGACAAGTTCATCGACGTCCCCTCTTACGGCAGATGCGGCCAGAACCTGGGCTGTCTGCTGGAAGGACGCAGCTGAAAGGAAGCTGTCTGTTGCAAGAGCTGCCTTTGTTACACCGTGTACAACTGGTCTCCACTGCGGTTCTTCTCTAAGACGCCTTACGAAGGAGACCCTTTGAACCAACTGCTTGTGCTCGGAAGCAGCCTGTTTTGATCTGACAGTGATAGAACTCTTGGCCGACTTAGCAATATCTTCAAGGATAGAGCTGTTAATCTCACCGCCTGAAGCGACTATCACATTGCCGTCTTGATCAGTGATCGGTTCAAGAAGGATCTTCCCGAGAGCTTTATCAGTGAGTACTTCTCTTATAATGCGCTCTCTTGTAATAATTGTGCCTTCGCTGTCGATCCCGGCAACGGATCCTTCGACTACACCGCGGACAACTGAACCGTCAATTACGTGTATTGAGCCAAGGATTATATTGCCGTTAAAGTCCATTGCCTGTGTGAGAGGCAGACCAAAATAGTGCTCTATGAGCAAATGGTGCATCGCATCTGTAATACTGATATGTTCAGGCGATTTCCATAGTTTTATATTTTTCACATTGTTGCTGCTGAGGAGCGCAGAAGTCTCGGATGTCAGAGCAGAGTCCGTTTTAATTATAGTTTCACCGTCAACTGTGACATCAGCCGCAAACCAAGCGGAATCTCTGCTGTCATCAAGTACGTTGGTATCCCTTACGTATAGCGGCTGCGGTGGCATTGAGACAACTTTTGTAAGGTCAGCCGGTGTTAGCGCCGAGCCTGCCTCCAAGATAACTTCACCGGTGGTTTTGTCGCAGAAGTCCTCGATAAGTTCAAATCCTTCTATAGCTCGTCTAAATGACGCGTCACCAATGATTATTTTGAGTTCGCCGCGTTCGTCTTCAGCAATAATTTCACCTGCGGCTCCGCCCGGCTGGAGAATGGAAGAAAGGGCGCCGCGAGTGATTCCTTCGGCAGCAGGTTCCTGTGATTTTCCCGTTACCGATGGGACATCAATTATTTTATAACCTGAGACAAATTCGTAGGATTCGTCAAGAGACTTAGCGTTCTCTTCGCGAATAGCCTCTATTCCCTGCTCAAGATCTTCCTTCCACACGAGCTCGCCGGAAACAAAGGAGCTGTCTCCTTCTTCAATGACGCGCACCCTGTTGACAGGGGCCACTTTGCGTAAAATAGTCTCTATGTGCTTGTCATTGATAGAAACGCCCTGTGAGCGGTAGACTTCCTGAATGCCGTCGAGAAGATAATGCTGCACGGCTTCAAGGCCCTCTACTTCAAGGAGCTGCTGCGGGTCTATATACCCCTCTGTGAGCAGCATACCCTTCTTAATTATCGCCCCTTCCTCCACTCCGGAAAGAAGGTTCTGTGAGGCCGGAATGTTAAAGGATATTTTTTCTTCACCGCCGTCTTCCGTTGTGACGCCGATGATGAGTTTCTTTTTACCGTCCATTTCGCGAATTTCATGGAGGATACCCGTTACTTCTGCAAGAATGGCGACTTTTTTAGGCCTTCTGACTTCAAAGAGCTGCTCAATTCTCGGAAGACCCTGGGTGATATCTTCTCCGGTAAACTGGCGAACACCGCCGGTATGGAAGGTACGCATCGTAAGCTGTGTGCCAGGTTCTCCGATCGACTGGGCGGCTACAACGCCGACGGATTCACCGATAGCAACCTTTTTGCGTGTACCGAGGTCTCTTCCATAGCATGCACGGCAAATTCCGTGGCGCAGTCCGCATGTGAGAGGGCTGCGAACCCATACTGAGGTAATACCGAGGGATTCTATCAGCTTAGCTTTTTCGACAGATATCTCCTCATCTCTGACAAGCAGAGACTCACCCGTAACAGGGTTCTTAACTTCGCTTAGGCTAATACGTCCTATGAGGCGCTCAGAAAGCGGTATGGTAGCCTTACCGTCCTGCTGGAGCAGTGGGCGAATTTCTACGCCGGAATGGGTGCCGCAATCCTCGTCCATAACGATGAGGTCCTGGGCTACGTCAACAAGGCGGCGTGTCAGATATCCCGACTTAGCTGTACGAAGAGCCGTGTCGGCGAGCCCCTTTCGCGCTCCGTGCGTGGAGATGAAGTATTCCAGTGTGTTAAGCCCTTCTTTGAAGTTCGCAACAATCGGATAACGAATAATACGTCCCGATGGGTCTGCCATCAGTCCGCGAATACCGGCCATCTGAGCGACCTGTCCGCGGGAGCCTCGAGCTCCTGAGTCCACCATGATACGAAGCGGGTTGGCTTCTTCCATGCTGTCCATGATTTTATCAGCAATGCGGCGTCCTGCGTCTGACCAGAGAATGTCTTTCTGGCGCATGTACTCATCTTCTGTCATAATGCCGTATTCATACTGACTGGTGAGGTCTTCTTCCTGCACCAGAGTGATATCGAGGATCTCCTTCTTCTCTTTTGGTACGACAATGTCTCCGACACCAAGGCTGATGCCGCTTACTGTAGACCAGCGGTAACCAAGTGTTTTAATAGCGTCAAGCATGTTTACCATGCCTGTCTGACCAACTTCGTCATAGGCCATGTCAAGAAGGATGCCCATTTGTTTTTTATTTATAGTTTTGTTGAGGAATCTGAGGTCAGGATGCAGAGCACAGTTAAAGAGCACTCTTCCTGGTGACGTCTCTAGCCAGATTCCGTCTTTTTCTTCACATTTCCACGAAGGGTCAGCTTTGACTTTGATCTTGGAGTTTACGTGAACCACTCCATGGTCAAGGGCGGAGAGGACGTCTTCGCTGTCCTTAAAGTAGAGCCCCTCTCCAGGCATCCCGTCACGCAGAGCTGTGAGGTAGTAAACACCAAGGATAATGTCCTGCGTCGGGGTAACAACAGGTTTTCCGCTTGCGGGAGAGAGCAGGTTGTTTGATGAAAGCATCAGGACTCTGGCCTCTGTTTGCGCTTCAAGCGAGAGAGGAACGTGGACAGCCATCTGGTCTCCGTCAAAGTCCGCGTTGAACGCTGTGCAAACAAGAGGATGCAGACGGATGGCCTTTCCTTCTATAAGTACCGGCTCAAAGGCCTGTATTCCGAGTCTGTGAAGAGTCGGGGCGCGGTTGAGCATGACAGGATGATCCTTGATGATACCTTCAAGGATTCCCCAAACTTCGTCCCGTCCTCTTTCGATGAAACGGCGCGCACTCTTGACGTTGGGCGCAAGACCGCTCTCAACAAGTTTGTGCATAACAAAAGGCTTAAAGAGCTCAAGCGCCATCTGCTTGGGCAAGCCGCACTGATAAATTTTGAGGTGCGGTCCAATGACAATGACGGAACGTCCAGAATAGTCAACACGCTTGCCGAGCAAGTTCTGACGGAAACGTCCCTTTTTGCCGCGGAGCAGGTCGGTCAGGCTCTTAAGGGGTCTGTTGCCGGCTCCAAGCACAGCTTTGCCTCTGCGGCCGTTGTCGATGAGGGCATCAACCGACTCCTGGAGCATTCTCTTTTCGTTTCTTACAATAATTTCCGGCGCTCTCAGTTCCTGAAGCTTGCGCAGTCTGTTATTGCGGTTGATGACCCGGCGATAGAGGTCATTGAGGTCTGATGTGGCAAAACGTCCTCCGTCAAGCTGAACCATCGGTCGAAGGTCTGGCGGTATGACCGGCAGCACTGATAGTACCATCCACTCCGGAAGGCTATCGCTCTTGCGGAAATCTTCCGCCACCTGTAATCTCTTTATCAGTTTGCGTTTTTTCTGCCCCGAGCATTCCGCTATTTCTTCTCTTAATGATGTAACGAGAAGGTCGATATCGATGCTTCTCAGGAGAGTAAACACTCCCTCCGCTCCTATTCCGGCTTTGAAACCCTTATCGTAGGCAGCACAAATGTACTCTTCACGTTCCATAATAATATCGGAGCGTTCAAAAGGTGATTCGCTGCCTTCAATAACGATGTAGCAGGGATCTTCGAGTGTCTCTGTCTCTTCTATCGTCTGGAAGCGCTTAGGGTACTTCTGGTTGTAAAGAATATATTCAGACTGTGAGATGACGTCATTTTTGGCGAAAGGTAAATGCACCACTGATGTGACAACATAGGCTTCCTGGTTGTTAATTACCGAGCGGATCGCTTTCAGCGAAGAGTCTGCATCCAGCATCGCCTTAACTTTTGACTCAGCGACAATCATGTTTCCGCCCTGATCTTCGTCTTCTTCTCTATATATTCTGAAGGCCGGCTCAACTTTAAAGAGGTCGTCGCCAAACTCACCGCGAATGCGGCTAACCTGGTTTGAAGGAATGACATCTCCCTCATCAACGGGTATATCCTCTACTTTTGTGATGCGGAAGGCCTCTTCCGCCTTGAACTTGGAGTCGTAAAAACGGTGAATACGCTCCTCGGAGGCAGAAAGCAGTGTACCTCTGCGCGCGAGGTCTATTCTGCGTCCTTCGCTGACAACCTTATATACTTTTTCACGGCGGCGTGTCGGCGCGAAATAGACAACTTTCTCGAGCTCCTTTGTAGAGGTGCCGAGAAGAAGGCTCAGTCTGCTGGGAATACCGCGAAGATACCAAATGTGAACCACGGGAGCGGCAAGTTCGATATGCCCCATTCTCTCACGGCGCACGCGGTTATCTGTTATTTCAACACCGCAATGATCACAAACCACCCCGCGGAATTTGGGACCGCTTCTTTTGTACTTTCCGCAGGCGCATTCATAGCTCCTGGTAGGACCAAAGATGCGCTCGCAGAAAAGTCCGTCTTTTTCAGGACGCAGGGTTCTGTAGTTTATGGTTTCAGGCTTTTTGACCTCTCCGCTGGAGAGCTCCCTAACTCTCTCCGGCGATGAAAGCCTCATCCTTACTCCGGCAATTTCTCTATTTGTGTTAGCCATTAAAATTCATCCCCCTGCCCGCCTTTTTTAGGCTCTGTATCGCTAAAGAGATTATTGTCATTAGACAGAAGGGCGGCTTCGCTCTCCTCATCTGTCTCATGAAGCTCTATGGCGCTGTACTCAACAGCGCTCTCATGAAAAAGTTCAGAGTCGTTGACTGTTTTATTACCGACATTTGTGAAAACTGCATCAATATCATCAACAGTGGAGTCAGGTTTGAAAGAAACGTGTCTGCCGCCCTTTCCTCCCTCTTCTTCTTCTTCATTAAGAACCAGTTCTCCGAAAGACCCGTCTGAGTACTTGATCTCGACATCAAGACCAAGGCCCTGAAGTTCTTTAATAAGAACTCTGAAGCTTTCCGGAACGCCCGGCTTGGCGAGATTTTCACCTTTAACAATGCGTTCATAAGTTTTAAGACGCCCTCTGATGTCGTCAGATTTGACGGTCAGCATCTCCTGAAGCATGTGAGCAGCTCCATACCCCTCAAGAGCCCAGACTTCCATTTCTCCAAATCTCTGGCCTCCGAACTGTGTCTTACCTCCAAGGGGCTGCTGTGTAATTAAGCTGTACGGCCCGATAGAACGTGCGTGAATCTTGTCATCGACAAGGTGAATCAGCTTAAGCATGTACATAACGCCGACAGTAACCTTATTAGCCATCGGTTCACCGGTACGTCCGTCAAAGAGAGTTATTTTACAGTCGTCTCTCATCTCAGGATATTTGGTCTCCTGAATTTTCTTAACATGAGGAGCCAAATCTTCGCCTGTCGCAGATTCAAATACTGGTGTGACAACCTTCCAGCCGTTCTGGAGAGCAACAAATCCCATCATCGTCTCCAAAACCTGTCCTAAGTTCATTCGGCTGGGAACTCCCAACGGGTTGAGAACAACATCAACAGGCGTACCGTCTGAAAGGTAAGGCATGTCTTCCTCGGCCATGATGCGGGAGACGACACCCTTGTTTCCGTGGCGTCCCGCCATCTTGTCACCTTCTGTTATTTTACGGAACTGCGCCACATAGACCTTTACCACTTCATTGACGCCGGGGCTCATGTCCTCGCTGTTCTTTTCACGGCTAAGGCGCTTAATCTCGACGACTTTGCCGCCCTCTCCGTGCGGAACTCTAAGACATGTGTCACGGACTTCTCTTGCCTTCTCTCCGAAAATGGCGCGCAGCAGTTTTTCTTCCGGCGACTGATCCGATTCTCCCTTGGGCGTGACCTTTCCCACAAGGATGTCCCCTGCCTTAACTTCAGCGCCGACACGGACAATGCCGTTTTCATCAAGATTCTTCAGCGCATCTTCACCGACATTGGGGATATCGCGGGAAATTTCTTCCGGCCCAAGTTTGGTGTCGCGGGACTCAACTTCATATTCTTCTATATGTATTGAGGTGTAATAATCCTCTTTAACAAGCTTTTGGCTGAGGAGGATAGCGTCTTCAAAGTTATAGCCTTCCCATGAAACAAAGGCAACAACAACGTTGCGTCCGAGCGCCAGCTCTCCCTCATCACAGGCCTGTCCGTCACCGATAACCTCGCTCGCCTCAACATGCTGACCGTGACAGACGATAGGCTTTTGATGAATCACCGTTCCCTGGTTGGAACGTCTGAACTTCGGCATACGATACGTATCGATTGTGCCATCGGCATCGGCGGTGATTTCTATTCTATCCGCATCGACAAATGAAATCGTCCCAGCGCGGCGCGAGACAACGCAAGAACCTGAGTCCTTCGCAATACGATGCTCTATACCGGTACCGACAATAGGTGAATCGGGGAAAACCAGCGGGACAGCCTGACGCTGCATGTTGGAACCCATCAGCGCACGGTTGGCGTCATCATGCTCAAGGAACGGTATTAACGCCGTAGAGATAGAGACAATCTGTTTTGGCGAAATATCCATATAGTCGAGCTGATCAGGCGTTATCTCGATGGTATTGTCATGGTGCCTGACGTAGATACCATTTCCAGCACCGGTGGGAAGGACATTACCTTCATCGTCCATCGGCGTATCGGCACGTCCGACATAGTACTCGTCTTCATCATCGGCAGAAAGGTAGACAATCTCATCTGTAACCCTACCGTCAACCACCTTGCGTCTCGGGCAGACAAGGAATCCATACTCGTTAATCCTTGCAAAGGTAGCGAGAGAGGTAACGAGTCCAATGTTAGGGCCTTCCGGTGTTTCAATAGGACAGACTCGGCCGTAGTGGGTATGGTGAACGTCACGGGCTTCAAATCCAGCGCGCTCACGGCTTAGTCCGCCGGGGCCGAGAGCCGAAAGACGGCGTCTATGCGTAAGCTCTGCAAGAGGGTTTGTCTGATCCATAAACTGCGAAAGCTGGCCTGAACCAAAAAACTCTCTAAGTGCCGCTGATATGGGGCGTACATTGATTAAATCTTTCGCCATAGCTGTCGCTAGGTCAGGAGTCGTTGTCATACGCTCTCTGGCAATCCTCTCCATACGGAGAAGTCCGATGCGGACTTGATTCTGCAGGAGCTCGCCTACAGCACGCACTCTCCTGTTCCCCAAATGGTCGATATCATCAACGTGCTCTTCTCCGTCACGAAGGTTTATCAGACCTTTAATGATACAGACAATATCAGTAACGGTAAGAAGCCTTGCTGAGCTGGGCAGATCCAAAGAAAGGCGTCTATTTATCTTATAGCGCCCGACGCGTCCGAGGTTATACCTGCGCTGATCAAAGAAAAGGCTGGTGATATACTCTCTGGCGTTTTCCATACGCGCAGGCTCATTGGGACGTAATTTGCGGAAAAGTTCAAGCATAGCTGCATCAGGGCTATCGGTGTTATCCCTCTCAATTGTGGCAGAGAGAGCCGCATCAACATCCCAAACCCACACCTTTGTGCGCCCATGATTCCACAGGACTTCAAGGTGTTCCTTTGTCAGCCTTGTATTTTTGGGGATCTCGACAACGCCATTTCCTTCATTAGAAACAATTGCCTCCGCCAGAAGCATACCACGGACGTCATCATCGACAAGATCTCTTTCAACTTCCTTGGCATCAAAAAGTTTAAGCAATTCGTCTGTAGTCTGAATGCCAAAGGCTCTAAGCATCATCGTAACAGGAATCTTTTTACGGTTGTCTATTTTAACCGACATAACCTCACCTGGTGCAAGATCAAATTCTATCCACGCACCACGGTCAGGGATAAGCTTGGCCATAAAAGCTTCCTGGCCGGGAATTCCAAGTTCCGCGCCAAAATAGACGCCTGCGGACCTTGCAAGCTGATTGACAACGACACGCTCTGTGCCGTTAATTATAAAAGTTCCCCGTTCAGTCATCGCGGGAAAATCGCCGAGGTAAATCTCTTCTTCCTTAATTTCGCCCGTTTTCCTGTTTACCAGCCGAATCGTCGCACGGAGCGGTCTCGACCAAGTAAGGTCCCTGCTGCGCGCCTCATCCAGACTTATGGCTTCAGGATCAACATAGTATCTGACGAATTCAAGGGCAAACGAACCGTCATAGCTTTCGATAGGAAACACTTCGTCAAAAAGTTCCTGAAGCCCCTGTGAAGTGCGGATATCCTTATCTGCCTGAAAAAACCAGGCATAAGAGTTACGCTGTACTTCAACGAGGTCGGGAAGTTCAATGATGTTTTTCCCTTTTCCAAAAACAACGCGTCGTTCAAATGCTCTACCTGATGGTGTTCTTACCTGCATGGGAGCAGCCTCCCTGATTATAAATTTGATGAGAATGTACATTTGTACAAATGAGGATTATAGCAAAAAAGCGACAACTGTCAATAGACAGGTGTCGCCTGTTTTACTTAAAAGCGGATTATTTTATGCAACTGCGAGGTATTATCCAATGCTAAAAGGCATTTGTCAAGAGTTTGTAAAAAGAGTATAAAATGACATACAATCTGTACAAAAACATATCGTCCCAAAGCACTCATAATTTAGGCAGTACAACACAGTACTGTAGCTGTTTCCCGAAAAATAAATGAGTCTATACAATTCAGCATCCACTTTATTTAACTATGAAAAATGACAGTTTTATTTAAGACAAAAATCACTGAAGCCTGGTGATGCGGCCAGAAAAAATAAATTAAGAAAATTGAAATTTCTATAGAAAAGAAGCGCAGAGGAAAATGGATAATTGTCTTATTAATCAACGGTGCAATAGAAGAAAGCGTCGCAAAACCCATATTAATGCGTGCCTCATTAGACATTCAAGCTTTAGAAGGATAACTCTCTGGTTACCAGGAAATTATGATCAGCTCATTCGAATTTAAAACCTATGATGATTTTTCTCAGATAGTAAAAGACTTTCTTTTATTCTCATCAAACACAGATAGCGGCATGATGGGCTCTTTTGTGTATAGAGTCAGTGTGTATAAAGACAACGCACACACCACGTTAAGCCTTGATAAGAGCGAAGAAAACAAAAAATAAGCACCTTCCGAAGAAGATGCTTGTTAGGTTAAGCTTGGTGTCAAGGAGGGGAATTGAACCCCTATGAGCGTTAGCTCACTAGATCCTGAATCTAGCGCGTCTACCAGTTCCGCCACCCTGACATGTTAAAACTTTCCAACTGACGGAGAGAATTCTATCAGCAACTCCCCTCTTTGGCAAGTTTTATCTTTGATTTGAAAAAAGTTTTTTTTCAAGGGCGGTTTCAATACCGGCTTTTTTGTATTCGTGGCAGGCTTCAAAGCAGGTCATGTCCATGTGTATTGGGGTAACTGAGGCGAAATTTCGTCCAATAGCCATGACGTCTGTTCCCTCTTCAGCTAAGTCTTCAATTTTACCGCCAATCCAATATGTGTCGCAACCCTCAGGAGATTTAACCACACGGATTTTATCCCGATAGCGGCGATTGCCTTTTTTAGTCAGAGAAATCCCCTTAAGCTCTGAGAGAGGCACATTAGGCACGTTTACATTAAACATGACGCCGTCTCTTAGCGGGTTTTCTTTTGTCCATTCTATCAGCGCGATGGTCACATCTGCAGCCGTTTCATTGTGATGCTCGGCGTCACGTGAAGAGGAGACAAGCGAGACGGCAATTGACGGGACACCGAATATCAGACCCTCCATAGCGGCGCAGGCTGTTCCTGAATAGGTTAGGTCATCTCCGAGATTTGGGCCTTGGTTGATTCCGGATATTACCATGTCAGGGTCGAATTTGAGCACGTCAAAGCCCATAATTACGCAGTCGGTAGGGGTGCCGTCACAGGCATAGGCCGGGAAATCCGTGGAAAGCCACTTGCGCTCCACTTCTTTGAGGTGAAGCGGCCTGTCAAGTGTCATGGCATGCCCGTGAGCGCTCCGTTCTCTGTCGGGAGCTACGACAAGAACTTCATGCCCCGCACAAGTTAAACTGCGTGCCATGGTCTGTATTCCTACGGAGTAAACACCATCATCATTAGATAAGAGCAGTTTCATCGGCGCGCCTAGAGTATTATGCCGAGTATGAGGCGAGTAAAGGGACTCATAAGCATTGGCAAGACTCCCAGCATCATCAGTCCCAGCAGAATAAACATACCATAGCGTTCTAAGGTATAGTAGACATTCATCCACTTATAGGGCAAGAAGACATAGAGCACCCTTGAGCCGTCAAGAGGCGGTATGGGAATGAGATTAAACGCCGCCAGTCCGACATTCATATAGATCATTATCAAAATAAACTGCTGCGCACCGTAGCTCATAAAGAGAGAGGGAAAGAGTTTCACAAACTGCGCACAGACAAAGGCAGTCAATATATTCCCAGCAGCCCCGGCCAAGCTTACGATTACCATATCGCGCCTTGGTTTTTTAAAATAACTGGGGTTGATAGGCACAGGTTTAGCCCAGCCAAACCTGAAGAGCAGCAGGCAGACAGCACCTACGGGGTCTAAATGGTGCAGAGGGTTAAGACTCAGGCGTCCATCTCTTTCCGCCGTAGGGTCCCCCAGTTTCATTGCCGCATATCCATGGCAAAATTCATGAAAAGTTATTGCCCAAAGCACCGCAGGAAGACTCAGCAACAGTTCGGCCAAGCGCCCCGCTATATCTCCTCCACCAAATATCATCGGTGATCACATCCTTAAATTAAAAGTCATGTCAGTTATTTTAACATGTGATTCTTTTTAATCTGTCATAAAAAATGCGCAGATAGCGCTTGGATAATTTTATCTTTACATATTTAACAGTTAATTACCATTTCCAGTATAGACCGGCCAACCCTTCTTCTATAGAAAAATCTATAGAGTGGGAGTTTTCGAGACGGTTGCTGATGCTGTACGGTGATGAATATTTAAGGTCCGCATTACTCAATGGCCAGCGAACACCGCCGATGGTAACACCACTGCATTTCGTACTGAAGGGTATTATTGAGATGGCTTCCGGAATTTCAGAAAATACCAAAGAGACATCACTATTTCCCCTGACAAAGAGCATTCCCTCTCTTTCATCAGCGGCGCAGAGCGGTATGTACGCTCCTTCTCCTGAGATAAATGTTACAATCGTGCTCCAAAGGTGATCGAAGCGTCCGCCGAAGCAGCCTGTTATAAAGACAGCTCCGTCCCTGTCAACATTTATTTCAGAGTAAATATCTAAAGCTAATTGAAAATCTGTGAAATCTTTGTCTTTATGAAATTTTGAGATGGGAATTGCCAAGTCTTCCGCCATTTTCCACAGTTGCGGGGCGGCGCTGTCTCCGTCACCGATGAGTCTGCCAGGCGTTATGTCGGCTCTAAAACAGCTGTCAAGGCCACGATCAACGGCCCAAACTTCGTCTTGAAAGCTCAAGGAGGAGAGCCATTCTGGTGAAGGCTCCCTGCCTCCAAGGACCATGAGGCAAAGGCGCTGAGGAAATGAAAGCTCAATTTTTAATTTTGGCAGGACTAATTCTCGTCGCATATATGTGTCTCCTAATATTTGCTTGATTATGTACCGCATCGGGATTTGTCGCGCGTCAGACGGTATAAAACAGTTTGCATTCACGTAAAATGCACGCGGCGAACTGAAAAAACGCCGGTTCTTTTCAAAATCAGCCAGCATATAAATTTTTTTCAGGCGTCATAGTGGCATTGTTTTTTATACGGGAACAACAGTTGCTGTTCATTATACAACACAAAGAAAGCCATGCTTGACACGCTATCAAATTACAAGGATAATCTCCAAATTGAAAATATCATCTCCGGGGGAGCACAAGAACATTGTCCTGAATGCTGAGAGGAAGGAAATACCTTCGACCCCAGACCTGATCCGGTTAATACCGGCGTAGGGAGCGAGGGCATAATAGTAAATGTCGCCCGCTCTTATTTAAAGAGCGGGCTTTTTGCGCTCTACTAAGAGGAGGAGTTTTTGTGAATCACAGCCGTGGCAATTTTATGTTTAGAAAAACAGTGTTGGCCGGAATGTTCGCAGCAGCAGGAGTTGTTCTTTCTGTAATTTCAATACCTATGGGACCGACCAAATGTTTCCCTTTTCAACACGCCATTAACGTCATGGCGGGAATAACTCTCGGCCCACTCTGGGCGTTGGGTGCAGCATTTATTACAAGTTTAATTCGCAACATGATGGGCACAGGCAGCCTCTTCGCTTTTCCTGGAAGCATGTTCGGAGCGCTCTTTGTAGGTATTGCTGCCAAATTCTTGAACGGAAAATACAAGCTTGCGGCCGCTTTAGCAGAGCCTGTCGGCACCGGCATTATCGGCGCTTGGGTGAGCTCAATTATTGTGGCGCCATTCATCGGTAAAAGCATTGGATTTTCTTTTTTTGCCGCCTCTTTTTTAATGAGCAGCGTACCGGGCGCTTTTATCGGCGCACTTATACTATACTGCCTCCAGAAACGTTCTGTTCTCGGCAAAGAGATGGGCGTTATGCTTTAGCTTTACTTTTTTGAAGAAAAAACTTTCCCAGTTCCGCTCCCTTTGCTTCCCATACGTCCGCTGTGCCGGTGTTCTCAAGAACCCAATTGGCACGGCGGATTTTTTCATCCCGCGGCAGCAAATGGCTTTCGCGGCGCAGTATCTCTTCTTTATTCCAGTTTCTCACAGAGTTGCGCTCTATCCTCTTTTCCAAAGGAGCCGAGACATATACCACTCCGTCAAACCATTCGGGAACACCGCACTCATAAAGCAGAGGAATCTCGACAACGACCCATGGCGATTTTGATTTACAAACAAGTTCTTTCAATTCAGCGATAGCGGCGCTGTGCAGCAGTGATGCTGCAAAGTTGTATTCTTCTTTGGAAGGGAAGATTTTATCAGCGATCTTAGCAAGCACCATTTTCCATTCACCGCTAAAAAAATCTTTTCCCCAACGCTCCTTCGCCTTGGACTGAACTTCTTCTTTTTTCCACATTTCGCGAGCTAATGTATCTGCGTCAAAGACTTCAGCTCCCATCTTCCGCCATAGCCGACAGAGTGTGCTTTTACCAGCGCCAACGTCTCCCGTTAGACCTATTATCAACATGGTATGCGCCTCCCTGGGTATCGTCTTTAATTTCTTTGCAATCTGGCGGTATTTCTCCGATAAAGCGCGAGGTAGTGTTTCTTTGTATGCCGCCAAAAAGAAGCCGGCTGGCAGCCCCGGTCATAAACAGGCGCTCCCGCGCTCTTGTCATTCCCACGTAGCACAGGCGCCTTTCTTCGGACATATCGCCCTCTCCTCCTACAGCACGCGCACCAGGAAAGATGCCTTCTTCCATTCCAGCAAGGAAAACAACCGGAAATTCCAATCCTTTAGCCGCGTGCAGCGTAAGCATATTGATACTGTCTAAGACTTCTTCATTGGTATCCTGGTCTGTAAACAGCGGTATCTCTGTGAGGATTTGTGCGATGTCTCCCTCTTCGGGAACAAGTGAGAGAATTTCCAAGACGTTTTCCGCACGCTCTTCCCAATCTTCCGGATAGTTTGCTTTTAGGTAGTCCTCGTAACCCCTTGAATATAAAATTCCTTCTACTACAAGCCTGACGTCGGCGGCATTTTCCAAAATGTCCCCCATGTCTGCGCCCAACTGTTTCGCACCTTCTTTTGATTTTCCTTTAAGTCCCCCGCCGGTTTGTTCAATCTCTTTCCAGATGGACTCAGCAGAAAGGCCATCCATTTTTAAAATTTGCTCAGCAAGGATCTCAACGCTTTTCTTACCAACACCTCGAACAGGTATGTTGGCTATTCTAGACAGGGAAACGGTATCTTTAGGGTTTATCGCAAGCCTCATCATTGAAAGAACATCTTTCACTTCCGCTCGTTCGTAAAACGCCAAACCTCTGATGACACGATAAGGAACTCCCCGCTCAAGCAGCGCCTGCTCCAATCCGCGGCTTAATACGTTCATTCGGTAAAGAATCGCCATCTCACCGTAATGATAGCCCTCATCATGCAGCCTCTCGATATTTTTAACTATCCAGCCCGCCTCGTCTTGGTCTGTCCTGGCTCGGTAAACCTTTATTAGTTTGCCTCGTTCCGATGCGGTCCAGAGATTTTTAGGGCGGCGGTCACTGTTATTTTCTATAACCCCGTTGGCTCCGTCCAATATGCTTCCCGTTGAACGGTAATTTTGGTCTAAGACGACAACGCGCGCGTCTTTAAAGTCTTTTTCAAAATTCATAATCATTGACATATCCGCACCGCGCCAGCCATAAATAGACTGATCCGGGTCTCCAACCACCATTATTTTGCGTCCTGAATCGACAAGGCAGCGGAGCAAAAGGTATTGAGGCTTATTGACGTCCTGGTATTCATCTACCAGGATCCAGTCCAAGCGCGCACGTTCACGCTCCCGCACATCTTTGTCTTTGGCCAAGATGTGCAGAGGGAGGACCATTAGGTCATCAAAATCCAGAGCTCCATGCGAAAGAAGAACCTTCTGGTAGCCGTCATATAGCGGTTTCCATTTGGTATCAATGTACGGTTCTCTGGTTACAGGGTTAGCTTCTGTTTTCGCTTTAGATATCAGCTCTATTGCTCCTCCGGTATCCAGTCTTTTAGGGTCTATATCCAAAGAGGCAAGCAGTTTCTTCACTATGCCCTTTACGTCACTGCGGTCAAAGATGACAAAGGAACGCGGATACCCCAAGCGTTCCAGCGCTTCAGGGTAACGGTGCAAAAAACGCAGCCCGTAGGCATGAAAGGTTGAAACTTCCATTCCTTTAAGGTCGGAGCCAAGGATAGAGTCCACTCTGTTTTTCATCTCTTTAGCCGCTTTGTTGGTAAAGGTGAGAGCAAGGATACGCCATGGTGAAATATTTTTTTCGCGAATAAGGTAGGCTATCTTGGTGGTGAGGACTTTGGTCTTTCCGCTTCCCGCACCTGCTAGCACAAGTTCATGACCGTCACAAAAGACAACGGCATCTCTCTGTTTTGGATTTAAGGAATCAATTAGCTGGTTAGACACGTTAGTACCACCTTTAGCAGTGAGTTCATCGTAATATAAAAAAATCCCGACCGCAAGGTCGGGATAAACTTTCGATGGTGGGCCCATCAGGAATCGAACCTGAAACCATCCGGTTATGAGCCGGGAGC
>CAZFWP010000030.1:0-18861 GCA_964522805.1 uncultured Synergistaceae bacterium
CTACACAGGCGAAGACACTCTTTCCCTACACACGCTCTTCCGATCTGCCTATATGCCTGATGGTGCGCTGGTGCCGCGTTCGCAGGCGGGCGCAGTGATACATGATGTTGACGCTGCCGCTAAGCGTGTCGTGAGGATGGCTACTGAGGGTACTGTGGAAGCCATTGACGGCACAGTTATTAATTTCCGTCCGCATTCAGTATGTATGCATGGTGATACTCCGGAAGCAGTGGAAATGGCTAAAGCTGTGAAAAAAGCGCTTATGGAAGCAGGAGTAGCGATAAAGACATTGAAGGAGGTTGTTCTAGGATGACTCTGCCTTTTAACATTGAACCGTACCGCCACATCAGCCCTAAAGAAATGCGAGAACTGATTAGAAAAGATGAGTGGACTCATCCGACATCAGGTCTTTGCCTCTCACATGTTCAGGCGAACATGATCGTTTTGCCCAAAGACTGGGCTTACGATTTTCTCGTCTTCGCACAGAGAAATCCCAAACCCTGCCCGATCCTTGATATCACTGAGCCAGGGGACTATGAGGCTCGTATCGTAGCTCCGGGGTCAGATGTCCGCACCGACATTCCGCGCTATAGAGTGTGGCAGGACGGCGTCCTTATAGATGAACCCACTGATGTGAAGAAGTATTGGCGCGATGACTTGGTGGCGTTTTTGCTCGGCTGCTCTTTCAGCTTTGAGGGGGCGCTGCTCGAAGCCTCTATCCCCATCCGCCACATTGATATGAACTGTAACGTTCCCATGTACGTTACCAACATAGAGTGCAAGCCTTCAGGACGTCTCAGCGGTCCGATGGTTGTTAGTATGAGGCCGGTCAAGTATGCTCAGGTGCCTAAAGCCGTCCTCTCAACCGGACGTTTCCCCGCAGTTCACGGCGCTCCCGTGCATATCGGCGATCCTGCGGCGATAGGCATTAAAGATGTCAATAAGCCGGAGTTCGGCGATGCTGTGGAAATCCGTGAAGGTGAGACTCCGGTGTTTTGGGCATGCGGCGTGACGCCTCAGGCTGTGTTGATGAACAGCAAGCCTCCCTTTGCCATTACTCACGCACCAGGACACATGTTTATCGGCGACCCACGAGATACGGACTTCGCAACTTTCTAAAATTACACACGCATATAAACATAGGCTCAGACAATAAAGCAATAAATAAGAGACTCCGCACTGACAGTTATTACATAAACTGTCAAAGCGAAGTCTCTTTGTCTGCGGTTTTGTGATGAGCGGTGAAGCGTTTTTTTGACTTTATCGGAGCTTTGCCATTCATTTAGCCGCGTTTGCTGTCCAAATACGGAGATTGTTAATCTTCTGGCTTTACAGGAGCGGGCAGGTCAAAACAGGCTGGCTTGCCAATGATCTCTTCCCAAAGAGCTTTAATGGTTTTGAGGGCGAAAAGTTTCTTGGTGATAAAGACGATTGTCAGGCGGTCAACTTCAGGGTCTTTCTCTGCGGGGTAGACTTCCGCGGTAACGCCGGAATATTCCACCTGTACCCACCCTGATTCTGTAGGTGCGAAGCCCTTGATGCGGTAGCATACCGGTCCTGCTTTCGCAGCCATTTGCTTGAGTTTTTCCGCTTCAAATGTCCCATGTGCGGTAATTACCAGGCTGCCTGGTCGTCTTTCCACCGTGTTGCTGCATTCCCTTTCGATAATCGGCGCAGGCGCGGGCTGCATAAGTATCTTTGCGGAAATTTTCCCGTAGCTTGTTTCGAAGATTTCCGCAGTGGTGTTTATTGAGCGAACTTTTTCATATACCATGCGCAGTTCGTCAAGAGAGATTAAGTCTGTTTTGTTGAGAATTATTCTGCTGGCAGTAGCTGTCTGATTTTCCGCCGCCACCAGTGTTTCCACGATGACCATAAATGCGGAGCAGTCAATTACGCATGTGGAGCCGTTGTATTGATACTTACGCTGAAATTTACCGTCAAGCTGCGCCAGCATCGAAGGCATTGCCGAGGGATCAGCAAGCCCGGAATTTTCTACGAAGAGGATATCGATATCTTTTTTGGAAAAATCTATTAAAGTTTGTATGAAGTTGCCTTTCATGCAAGCGCAGAAAATTGATCCGTTAGTAAGTTCAACCATGTCCATGCCCTTGGTTTTTAACAGGGTACCGTCAATACTAACCTTGCCGAATTCATTAACCAATACTCCGACTTTGACACCGGAGCACTCCGTTAATATATTTTGCAGCAGTGTGGTTTTTCCGGAGCCGAAAAAACCTGAGATGATACACAGTTCAATGTTTTTCATACGACATCCTCCAAATTCATACTGATATAAAAAGCAGGTCAGGGATATCTTATCCCGACCTGCCCTAAATGTATATCTTTATTTTTGTTTTTATGCCATTGTGATAACGGTTCCCGTCTTTCCTTCCAAAGCGTCAACAGCTTTGTAGAGCGAGGTAATGATGGCTTTCTTACCGGGGAAGCGTCTGGCGAATTTTACCGCTGCCATTACTTTGGGCAGCATACTTCCGGGTGCGAACTGCCCCTCTTCCATATATTGTATCGCTTCTTTAACTGTGATGTGCCTTAAAGCTTGCTGTTCCGGTTTGCCGAAATTGACGCAGACATTTTCGACTTCTGTGAGTATGAGCAGCACATCTGTTTCCATGTCTTCTGCAAGGGTTTCCGCCGCGAGGTCTTTGTCTATGACCGCTGCTACACCTGTAAGAGATCCGTCCATATTTTCGATTACGGGAATGCCGCCGCCTCCGGCTGTGACTACGATGGTGGAATCCCAGAGGCGCTTTACCGAGTCTATCTCGGCTATTCTTTTGGGTGTGGGAGAAGCTACTACGCGGCGCCAGCCTCTGCCAGAATCTTCTTTCATTGTATATCCTTTTTCTTCAGCAATTTTCTTAGCTTCCGCTTCACTGTAGAAAGGACCTATCGGTTTTGTCGGGTTTGTGAAGGCTGGGTCGTCTGCATCTACAATTACCTGCGTTACCAGAGTGACCACAGGTACGTTACGGTTTCTGTTTCTTAAAGCGTCGCGGAAGCATTGCTGTATCTGATAGCCGATATAGCCCTGGCTCATCGCCCCGCAGACGTCAAAAGGCATGGACGGTAATTTCGCATCGATATTGGCGGCTATTTCCTGCCCCAAAACAATACGTCCCACCTGAGGACCGTTGCCGTGGACAACAGCCATCTCGTAACCCCTACTTTTTATATCCGCTAAATATTCACATGTTTTGCGTATGACTTCAAGCTGCGCTTCCGCTGTTGCGGGCTGTCCAGCTTCCTGAAGGGCGTTTCCGCCCAGGGCTACGACTACTTTTTCTGACATGATTTTATCCCCTTATTAAAAATTAATTTAAAAAATTGTTTTATTGGCCGCTGAGGTATGCTATCGCCTCAAGAACACCCCCGCCTATGGCCAGTGCCTTGTCTGTGATAGTCCAGCAGTGCTCTTTCTCCCCACTGGGGTCAATATCGCCGATTTTTGTGCCGCTGCGGACAAAGACAGAGGGGTGGATGAGTCCGCGTAATACGCCGTCGATTTGCGCGCTCACTGGAAGATCTCTTATGTGGGCTATAGTCTCGCCCTTAACAACTGTGTCTCCGATAGCGCAAATAGGTGTGACATATCCTTCCGCGGGAGCTCTTAAGAGTCTTTCTGTACCATAACCTTTGATGATACCGGGAATACCTGTGTTAGCAATTGCGGTGCCGTTGTATATTGCTCTGCCAAGGTAGTGCCCGCGTTTGGTTTCCACCACAGCATGTACGTCTTCGGGAGCGGTAAAACCCGGGCCGACACCGATGACAATGGGTGCCATGTCTTTTACGGTGCCGGTATTGCGTTTCGCCATGATCGCATCTATAAGAACCTGCGGCCTGAGCTTTTCAATAAGTTCTACGCCGGGAGAGACGATTATTTCAATGTCATCCGACTTGCGGTTAAATGCTGCGGGTGAGTCGATACGCTTTATGCGCATCCCTTCTATTTCTGTCTCGCCGCAAAAAATGGCGTTCGCTGCGGAAACATTGATTCTTACAACCAAAGGGCGTTCTATTTCCAGAACCAGCACTTTGAAATGGGCTCTCCACAGCCTGTATATTACGCCGGTGCCCAAGTCACCGCCGCCCCTCACAATGGCTAATTTTTTCTCTGTTGTTGACATCGAACCACAGGCTTTCTTAAGCTGTCAGTATTAGAGTCTTTTCCACATCTCTGCCGCGCACTCACGGGCCTTGGCAAAAATTTCGTCGCGGTCGAGGCCGGTCAGTTGACGATCTTTCATTAGAATCTTTCCATTGGCGATCGTGGTGACAACATTGCGCCCTGAGGAGCCAAAGAGCAGATGTGAGTTAATAGTGGTGTTGTCGAGCTTTGTCGGTGCGGCGTAATCCATAACAATCACATCGGCAGCAAATCCGGTTTTAAGAACACCTAATTTGATGGGAAAAGCTCTCTCGGCTATCTCGCGGTTGTTTTGGAAGAGCATCTGCGGCAATTCTCCCCAGCCTGTGTTCGGATGCCTGCAGGCATGTTTGCAGAGCGCATTTCCCAAACGGTATGACTGAACCATGTCGCAGAGGTAACCGTCTGTGCCAAGCCCTAAAGTAACGCCTTCTTTGACCATTGTTGTAATATCGGCTGCACCGACAGCGTTTCCCATGTTTGATTCCGGATTATGGACTACTGCAGTATCAGTGGCTTTAATTATCTCCAGCTCATCTTTGTTAATGTGTATGCAGTGCACAAAGATGGAATTCTTGCCGGTAATTCCAAAATCGGTAAAGCGCTTGACGATGTTTTTACCGTATTTTGCCTGAGAGTCTTTTTCGTCTCCGGGACCTTCTGCAACATGGACATGGTATCCTGCGATCTTTCCAGCCATTGCCTCACGGCATTTTTCCAGGGTTTTGTCTGAAAGCGTAAAAGAGGCGTGGAGTCCAAATTTGCCTGATATCATCGGGTCATTCTGTTTTTCCGCCCAATTAATGAAATCGATATTTTCTTTGATGCCCTCATCGGCAATAGCGGCGCCGTCTCTGTCTGAAACCTCATAGCACAGAGAGGATCTTATGCCCGCTTCTTTTGTTGCCTTTGCTATCTCAAATAAGCTTCCTGTGACGGAGTATGGACTGGCGTGGTGGTCTATTATCGTGGTGCAGCCGCATTTTATCGCATCTATTAAAGCTGTCATGGTGCTGTAATACGTGTCTTGAAGGGTAAGAGCCTTATCCAGTCTCCACCAAAGCCGTTCCAGCACCTCGTCAAAATTTTGCGAAGGCGCTCCCGGAGGAGTCATTGCTCTTGAAAAGGTACTGTAAAAGTGCATATGGGAATTTATAAATCCAGGCATGATGATTCCGCCTTTGGCATCTAAAAATTCCGCCTCGGGATATTTGGATAATAGCTCCTTTGTCGTTCCTACTTCTTCGATGGTGTTACCGTTAATCGCCACAGCGCCGTTGTTGAAGAAGGGTTTTTCTGTATCTCTTGTTATAACTGTGCCGTTTCCTAGTAATAACATATTATTGTCCTCCTTGTTGACGATTCAGCGGGATGTCGATCCGCTAATACACGAGCTTCTTCCGCACTTTATACGGAAGAAGCCTTTAAAATTTTTATTTATTGTTCTTTGTCTTTGGGGATGATTATATTGAGAAGTACTGCGATGACAGTGGAGATTATTACTGAAGAGGAACCGAATATCTGAGATATCCAAGCAGGCATTCCAGGACCTGCAAGAGCGTTAGGGACTTGTGAAATTCCTACTCCGAGCGCAACTGCTATACCAACTACTGCGGCGTTGCGCGGCGTCATCTTCGCTGAGACGATCAGTTTCATCCCTGTCATGGTAATAGCTGCGAAAACGGTCATTGTGGCTCCGCCAAGTACAGCCTGAGGAATTGTTGTCAGCAGCGCAGAAAATTTGGGCAGCACTCCTGCGATGAAAATTATCAGCGCCGCCAGAGCGACAATGCGTTTGTTAACTACTCTGGTGATTGTAAAAATGCCGACATTTTGGCTGTAAGTAGCAGTAGGCAGACCCCCAAGCAAAGCGCCAAGCGCACTAGTGACTCCGTTGCCGATAATGCCGCCCGCTAGCTCTCTGTCAGATGGTTCTCTGTCCAGAGCACCTACTGTGGTGGCGGAGATATCACCTATCGCCTGTACGGAATTAACGACAAACATTATCACCATGGACATTATCGCCGTCACATGAAATTCTATTGGGAAGTGCATCGGACGCGGAAGTTGCATCCAGGCGGTGTTGTAGACACTGTCAAAGGAGACCATTCCGAGGAAGTATGCCAGAATGTATCCTGAGACAAGTCCCAGAAGTACAGAGGCTAATTTCATAAATCCTTTAGTGTAGTGGTTAAATGCTGTGGTAGCCGCCAATGTGAAGATTGCCACTCCCCAGTTGAGTGCTGAGCCGAACGTGGCGCTGGCTGCGCCTCCGGCCATATATTTGATGGCGACAGGGTACATAGAAATACCTATGGTGAAGACAACGGTTCCGGAAACAATCGGAGGAAAGAACGGGCGCAGTTGCTTAATGAAAAGCCCGACGACAATTGCCACCAGCCCGCCCACTATTTGTGCCCCCAAAATCGCAGGCAGCCCGTATTGACCGCCGATGGAGATAAGGACCGGGACATAGGCGAAGCTGACTCCCATAATAATCGGAAGCCCTGCTCCCACTACTTTAAAAATTGGGTATAGCTGAGCCACAGTGGCGATTGCCGCAATGACCAAAGAGGCTTGTATCAGTATGACGGTATCAGCCGGTGTCTGCTTGGTGACCGCACTGATTAGGATCGCCGGTGTGATACAGCCGACAACCATAGCCAGCACGTGCTGCATTGCAAGTGGAAGGGCTTCTTTTATGCCGGGCATTGGAGCGTTCATATCAAAGAGATATTTGTTGCTGTTTATATCGGCCATATTATGTCATGCACATCCCTTCTGTTTCTATAGTCTTATGTGCCCCAATTATTCGGGGCACATAAGAAGAGGTTTAGTCTACCTTACGGTCGATAGCGCTCTCTTCGAGCATACGGAGTGTCATCTCCGGCTCTCTGATTTTGCTGAGGAAGATCATTGCCGCGATTATATAGGGCTTGAAGCTGGCTTCCTTGTAGAGGGGGACGCGGTATCTATCAAACACTGTGGCTGCGACTTCTCCCTCTTTGCAGCTGACGCCGGTGATGTCGGCGGGCAGGCAGTGGAGGTAAAGAGCTTTGCCGTTCTTTGTCAGTGACATCATCTCTTCGGTGCATTCCCAGTCTTTATGGGCAGCGTTCTGAGCAAGGAGCTCTTTTTCAAGTGTTTTGATTCCTTCAAAGTCGCCTGCTCCGTAGAGATCGGTGCGTTTTTCCATTGCCTTGAAGGGAGCCCAGCTCTTAGGATAGACGATATCGGCGTCTTTAAATGCCTCGGCCATGGAGTTTGTCTTTGTGAAAGTGCCTCCTGTGGCGGCTGCGTTTTTGCGCGCGACATCTTCAACATCTGACATAATTTCGTATCCTTCGGGGTGGGCGAGGGTGACGTCCATGCCAAAGCGGGTCATCAAGCCAACGACACCCTGAGGAACGGAGAGCGGTTTGCCGTAGGAGGGGGAGTAAGCCCAGGACATCGCAACTTTTTTGCCCTTAAGGTTTTCCACGCCGCCAAACTCATGGATGATGTGGAGCATGTCCGCCATTGCCTGGGTGGGGTGGTCAATATCGCACTGGAGGTTAACGAGTGTCGGTCTCTGCTCAAGAATGCCGTCGTGGTGTCCTTCTTTGACGGCGTCAACGACCTGATGCATGTAGGCGTTGCCCTTGCCGATGTACATGTCATCGCGGATGCCGATAACATCAGCCATAAAGGAGATCATGTTCGCTGTTTCGCGGACTGTCTCTCCGTGCGCTACCTGAGATTTCCCCTCGTCGAGGTCCTGTACTTCCAATCCCAGAAGGTTGCAGGCGGAAGCGAAACTGAAGCGGGTGCGTGTTGAATTGTCGCGGAAAAGTGAAATGCCCAGACCGCTGTCAAAAATTTTAGGTGAAATGTTGTTTTCGCGAAGGCAGCGCAGCGCGTCAGCAACGGTAAATACTGCATCAAGTTCATCACGTGTCTTTTCCCATGTGAGGAAGAAATCGTTGTTAAACATTCCTGAGTGTTCGAGACCCTTTAATTTTGCGATAAAGCTATCCATCAATGCCATAATATATTCCTCCTAATGTTGGTTGTTGTTATTTTTAAGGGTGCTGATTTATTTGCAGTATAGTGTGGGAACTGCCGCATAGACTGCAGCGCACTTGACAAGGTCTTCTTTCCAAGTGATTTCGTTCGGGGCGTGTGCCTGAGCCTCTTTGCCGGGGCCGAATCCTATGCAGGGAATGCCATAGCGTCCCATGATGGAGACTCCGTTTGTTGAGAATGTCCATTTATCAACAACAGGCTCTCCGTACATCCCTTTGAATGACTCCACCATTGCCAGTGTGGCGGGGTGTTCCGCTGGAATGACCCAAGTGGGGAAGTAGCATTCTGTGGGATAAACGAGATTTGTCCAACTGGGACTGTCATATTTGTACATGCTGACAACGGCGCCGTATTTCTGCACTGAGGGAAGGGAGCGGATCTCTTCCAGGGCCATTTCCCAAGTTTCGCCATCTGTGAGTCTTCGGTCGATGGAAATTGCTGCCATGTCGGCCACAGCGCAGCGTGAGGGCGAGTTGTAGAAACTTTGCGAAACTGCGAGAGTTCCCTTGCCGAGGAAGGGGTCATAATGGAGTTTCTCGTTGAGAGCCTGAACCTCTTTGACAATGTCGGCCATTTTATATATGGCATTGTCTCCGCGCTCTGGAGCTGAACCGTGACAGGAGACTCCTTTGACTTCTACACGAATTTCCATGCGTCCGCGCTGGCCGCGATAGATGTTGCCGTCTGTGGGTTCTGTGATGACAACGAACTCGGGGCGTACTTTGTCTTCATTGATGATGTACTGCCAGCAAAGACCGTCGCAGTCCTCTTCCTGAACTGTTCCTGTGACAAGAACTGTGTATTTATCGGAGAGCAGACCTAGATCCTTCATAATTTTGGCCCCGTATGTGGCGGAGACTATGCCGCCTAGCTGGTCAGATGTGCCGCGTCCGCCTATTTCAGTCTCATTTTCGTAACCTTCGTATGGGTCGAATTTCCAGTTGGAAAGCTCGCCGAGTCCTACTGTGTCGATGTGAGCGTCATAGGCTATCAATGTTTTGCCTGTGCCCATATAGCCAAGTACGTTGCCCATAGGATCGATTACTACTTTGTCAAATCCGAGGTCTTTCATCTCTTTTTCAATACGCTTGATGACGCCCTCTTCGCCGCAGCTCTCTCCGGGAATTGCCACGAGGTCGCGAAGAAACTTTGTCATATCCTTTTCATAACCTGCAGCAGCTTTTTTTATCGCGTTAAAATCCATTGTTAATTCCTCCTATATTTTTTGTTTTGATGCGGTGTGAAAAATTTATTGCGGCTTTTCGCAGCCGCCGTCCCAAACTATGCGGCGATAATTTTCTTTGTCCGTGTCGCCTTCGGTGGAGAACATCAGTACTCTTGAATTGTTGTCCAGACCCATAGCCGCGCGCAGCTCTGCCATCTCTTCGTCTGCCATTACAGTGAAGAGCAGACCCGCGGGCACCGCGCCCGATTCTCCGGATACAACAGGTCGGTCTCCCTTAAGAGGCGCACCCAGTACTCTCATGCCTCTTGCCGCAACCCAGTCGGGGCAGGAAACAAAGACGGAGACTTTGTCTTTCAGAATTTCCCATGAGGATGTATTGGGCTCTCCGCAGGCTAGACCCGCCATAATTGTTGTCATATCGCCGTCAACGATGTAAGGTTTGCCGTCCGCGGCAACGGCAGAGCGGTAGAGGCAATCTGCCTGGTCTGACTCGACAACGATAAATGTTGGTGTGTTTAGGGGATACTTGTTGGCGAAGTAGCCAACGACAGCGCCTGCCAAGGAGCCGACTCCAGCCTGGACGATTACATGTGTGGGCGGGTTAAGTGCTTCCGCTTCCATCTGTTCATCCGCTTCCATTGCCATGGTACCGTAGCCCTGCATTATCCAAGCGGGAATTTCTTCGTAGCCGGGCCATGCCGTGTCCTGGACCATTATGCCGCCGGGGGTATCATTTGCCTGCTTTGCGGCCATGCGTACACATTCGTCATAGTTGTGCTCTTCAATTGTGGCTTTGGCGCCCTCTTTAAGGATATTTTCCAGGCGCATCTTAGCTGAGCCTTTTGGCATCAAAATTACAGATTTCTGCCCCAGTCTGTTTGCTGACCATGCTACTCCGCGACCATGGTTGCCGTCGGTGGCGCTAAAGAAAGTGACCTCTCCCAGATCCTTTTTGAGCTCGGGTGAAGTAAGTGCTTGGTAATCAAGTTCGGAAATGTCTTTTCCTGTTACTTTGGCGATATGTCTGCCCATGGCAAAGGAGCCGCCTAGAACTTTAAAAGCGTTGAGACCGAAACGGTATGATTCGTCTTTGACGAATATGTCTTTTAGTCCAAGCAACGCAGCCAGTTCTTTCAGATGAGCCAGAGGAGTAACGCTGTACTGTGGAAAACTTGAGTGGAAGTTCCTTGCCGCTTTCACATTCGCCAAATCCATGATTTGCAGTTCTTTGTCCTCTGTCTTTGGCATTGTGTTTTTAACCCATTTGATTTTGTCCATGCCCAGCCTCCGTTCGGTTTTATTTGTTTTCTGAATCGATGTAGTTATACAGAGTGAACTTTGATATTTTGAATAACTTGCAAACTCTGTCGCCTGACTTCAAGATTTGGAAGGCACCGTTTCTTTTCAAATATTGCACAGCTTGAATTTTGTCCGCCTTCTTCATCATCGCCACAGGTTTGCCTACGTCTCTCACCGCTCCTTCGATAAGCTCGTCGAGCAGTTCGTTGACATTCTGAGGAATTTTCTCCGGTTCCTGAGAAGGTACGTCAGCATGGATAATTGACTTGATTGTCTTCTCTGCCATGCTCAAACGCGTGATGTCGTAGTTAATACAGAATATCCCCGTAATCTCTCCTTTTTCGTCCCGTATATATATTGATGTTGATTTGATAAGGCGCCCATCCGACGTTTTGGTAAAGTAGTCAATATGGTCGGAGAGGTCCTCTTTGCCTCTGCTGAGAGCTTCAAGAACTATGCGCGAGGGACCGCCGCCAAGCTCTCTATGCGTGACATGCCCGTTTTCGATGGCGATTATCGTGCTCTCTTTTTCAGCTGAGGAGAGGTCGTGAATTACTACTTCGCAATCTTCTCCGAACTGAGCTGCGACTCCTTTTGCAAGTCTCTTAATAAAATCAGTCATCATCGGGTTTTGCATGGTGTTTTTCATCTCTCAGTCGTGATAAAAATAAAAATATCTAAAAAATTTTTAGATATGTTCTTGATGCTGAATATATCACAATAATTTTTATCGTCAATAGGTTTTCAAAAAATTTTTTATAAGTACTAAAAAAAATTTGAAAAACATATTGCTTTTCATTTAGCTTGTGCTAGAATCGTGCTTAAGAGGGTGTATTGTCATAGATATTTAGTACTTGGAAATTAAAGGGAGTTCATTTTATCTGCATATTTAATAGCAGAAAATATAATTCTCAACATGTCCTAAAATACTTATTTATTTCCCAAAAAAATAAGAATCTAAGTTTTCAGAGTCACAAAAAACAGTTTCAAAAACTTAAGACAATTATGAGGGGGCCTGTAGGATGAGCGACCGTATGACACCGATCCGGTTTGGAGAAATTATGCAGTGGATACTTCAGGAGAAGGAGCAGCAAGGCAGCGTCTTTGGTGTTAGAAATCCTTATGTTCACAAGGGAGGAATGATGTCTTTTCTCGGTGAGAAATTGGAAACGCCCTTTGGCCCTGCCGCAGGGCCGCATACTCAGCTGGCTCAGAACATAATTGCCGCTTACGTTGGAGGAGCTCGCTTTTTTGAACTGAAAACGGTGCAAATATTGGATGGCGAGGATTTGCCTGTGGCGAAGCCCTGTATTGACGCAAGAGACGAATGTTACAACGTAGAGTGGTCTACAGAGCTGCGTGTACCTGAGGCTATGGAAGAGTATATCAAGGCTTGGATCGCCATTAAGCTGATTGCCAAAGAATTCTCCTTAGGCAATCCCGATGGCTTTATGTTTAATATGAGCGTCGGCTATGATTTGGATGGAATTAAGACACCCAAAATTGATTCTTTCATTGAAGGTCTGCGTGATGCTTCCCAAACAGCAGTCTGGCAAGAAGCTTTTTCGTGGATTGAGTCACACATCAGCGCTTTTAAAAAGGTTGACAGCGGCTATCTAAAGGAAATCTCCGCTCATGTCTGCGGCTCGATAACCCTCTCTACCCTTCACGGCTGCCCGCCTCAGGAGATAGAGAGAATAGCTTCTTACCTTATAGAAACAAAACATTTTAATACTTTTATTAAATGTAACCCAACTCTTTTAGGTTATGATTTTGCCCGTAAAACAGTTGACAGCATGGGCTTTGACTACATCAAATTTGATGACCATCATTTTAAAGAAGATCTGCAGTACAGCGATGCCGTGCCAATGTTAAGACGCCTTCAGGCTTTGGCAGACAGAGAAGGACTTTCCTTTGGCGTCAAGCTTACCAACACTTTCCCCGTGGATAATCCTCAAGATGTAATGGCCGGAGATGAAATGTACATGTCCGGACGTGCTCTTTTCCCTCTTACAGCGGAAGCTGCGCGCCGTCTATCCGATGAATTTGAAGGAAAATTGCGTATCTCGTGGTCCGGCGGAGCGGACTATATGAATATTTGTTCTCTGTATAGTGCAGGAATTTGGCCGATAACTCTTGCCACCACATTACTAAAACCGGGCGGATATCAAAGACTGAAGCAGCTGGCTGCGATGCTGGCTGCACAGGGAACGGCGGAATTTGAAGGCGTTGACAGAGAAGCCTTGACTAAGCTTGCTAAAGAGAGTATCGAAGACGAATGGTATAGAAAACCGGTAAAACCCGCCGCATCACGTAAAATTAACAAATCAGTGCCCTTGACGAGTTGCTTCGTTGCTCCCTGCTCTGAGGGGTGCCCTATCAATCAAGATGTCCCCGAATATGTGGCTCTTGCTGGTGAAGGACGCTATGAAGAGGCTCTGCGTGTGATTCTTGATAAAAACCCATTGCCATTTATCACCGGCACAATTTGCAGCCATAGGTGCATGACAAAATGTACCCGAAATTTCTACGAAGAGTCAGTGAACATCCGTTCGGTGAAGCTAGAAGCAGCAGAAAATGGAATAAATAAGGTAATAGCGGAGATTAAAGCGTCACAGCCGCGTTCAGACTCCTCCGTTGCCATTGTTGGCGGCGGCCCCGCAGGATTGGCTGCGGCTTATTTTCTATGCCGCAACGGCATAAAGGCTACTGTGTTTGACAGTGGTGACAAACTTGGTGGCGTAGTGCGCAAAATAATTCCTGATTTCCGCATCGCTGCGGAGGCTATCGATGCTGATGTTGAAATTGTAAGAGCTATGGGAGCTGAGTTTGTGCTCAATTCCGAACAGAGTTCAGCCGCAGCCTTGAAAAAACAGGGCTATAAATATGTTATTTTTGCAAATGGTGCGTGGAAACATGGCTTGCTTAGCTTAAAAAAAGGCACACCCCTTGAGGTTTTTGATTTTCTTTCAGAATTTAAAAAATCTGCGGAAAATACTGTTCTGGGCGAAAACGTTGTTGTTATTGGCGGAGGCAATACTGCTATGGATGCCGCCCGCGCCGCAAAGCGCGTTAACGGTGTGAAAAATGTCAGCCTTGTATATCGCAGAACAAAGCGCTATATGCCTGCGGACGCAGAAGAACTGGAGTTGGCTGTGAGAGACGGCGTTGACTTTAAAGAACTGCTGGCACCGCTGTCACACGAAAACGGCCTGCTGTGCTGCGCTAAGGTCGTTCTCGGCAGCGCTGATGCATCTGGCCGCCGTATTCCCATAACCACCGATGAAATTGTGGAAATACCGGCTGATGTGGTAATTAGCGCTGTTGGTGAGAGCGCCGACAGTTCGGTGTTCACGGATAACGGTATCGCTGTTGACTCGAAGGGACGCGTCGTCGTCAGTGATGTCCTATTGTCTGATGCGGAGGGCGTTTATGTTGCCGGCGATGCCAGAAGAGGCCCTGCAACGGTTGTTGAGGCCATCGCAGATGCGAGGACGATAGCTGACAATATCGCCAAAGCGGAGGGGCTTACCCCATACAGTGCGGACATAGTTAAAGTTTGCCAGGCAGAGGATGTTTTCGCCAAAAAAGGTGTGCTAAGCTTCGCCAGTGAGGCGGAATGTGAATCTGTGCGCTGTCTGGAATGTTCCACTGTATGCGAAAACTGCGTTGATGTCTGCCCTAACAGGGCCAATGTCTCTGTAGATGTTCCCGGTTTTGGACTGCAAATTATTCACGTGGATATAATGTGCAATGAATGCGGTAACTGCATGACGTTCTGTCCGTGGGACAGCGCACCTTATAAAGACAAATTCACCATCTTCGCCAATGAGCGTGATTTCTGTGACAGTGAAAACAGCGGTTTTGTCGCCTTAGAGGACGGCAGGTTTACAGTTCGCCTCGAAGGCAGGGTCTTTACTGTCGGTGCCGATTGCGCTGAACTTCCTGGTGATTTGTCATCGCTTATTAAAGCCGCACAGGCGCAGATTCCTCTGGGGAGGTAAAAAAATGTTTGAACTGATTGTGAACGGTCAAAAAGTCTTATCAGCGGAAAACCGCAAACTGCTGGATTTCTTGAGAGAAGATCTTCACCTTACATCAGTAAAAAATGGCTGCGGTGAAGGCGCTTGCGGCACTTGCATGGTTCTCATTGACGGCAAAGCGGTTAAGGCCTGTGTGCAGCAAATCAAAAATCTCTCAGGCAAAAGCATTATTACCGTAGAGGGGCTGAACTTAAGGGAAAAAGCAGTTTATTCCTATGCATTCGCGGCCGCAGGCGCGGTACAGTGCGGCTTTTGCATTCCCGGAATGGTCATATCCGCCAAGGGTTTAATCGACAAGGAACCTAATCCGACCAAGGAACAGGTTAAAGAGGCGATAAAAAATAATATCTGCCGCTGCACCGGCTATAAAAAAATAGAAGAGGCGATAATGCTTGCAGCGAAGATGTTCCGCGAGTGTACTGAGATTCCCAGCGAGCATTACCGTGGCATTCTCGGCGAAAACATGCAGCGGACAGATGCGGCGGCTAAAGTTCTGGGAAGTGCGGAATATTCCGCCGACATCTATCTTGAAGGAATGCTGGTCGGTTCTGCACTGCGCAGCGAGTATCCGCGCGCGGTGGTCAAGTCAATCGATGTTTCCGCAGCGAAAAAGCTTCCCGGCGTTGCGGCGGTGATTACCGCTGCCGAATTGCCGGGAAAACAAAAAGTCGGGCATCTGAAAAAAGATTTTGACGTGCTGATACCGGTAGGATCATGTACTCACTACCTTGGAGATGCCATTGCTCTTGTTGCTGCGGAAACTTATGAAATACTTGAAGAAGCTAAAAAATTAATTAAAGTGGAGTATGAGGTCTTGACCCCGCTTACCTCGCCTGCTGAATCATTGGCAGATGGGGCGCCGCTTATCCACGAGGACGGCAACGTGATGTCCCGTATTTCTTTGGTACGCGGCAATGCCGAGGAAGCCATCGCTGCCTCCAAGTACGTTGTCACTAACCACTACAGCCTGCCATTCACCGAACATGCGTACCTTGAACCGGAAACGGCTGTGGCTTTACCAGAGGGAGATACTGTGCGTGTATACTGCGGCGACCAGGGTGTATACCAGACTCAGGGTGAAGTTGCCGAGGCGACCGGGCTTACTCGTGACAAGGTGCACGTAACGGCAAAGATGGTTGGCGGCGGCTTTGGCGGCAAGGAGGACCAGACGGTGCAGCACCATGCGGCGCTGTTGGCCTTGGCTGCCCAAAGGCCGGTAAAGGTCTCACTGACAAGGCAGGAGAGTTTGGTTGTCAGCACAAAACGCCATCCGATGGAGATTGATATGACAACGGCCTGTGATGAAAACGGATACTTGACGGCGATGAAGGCTGTGATAATTTCAGATACCGGAGCATACGCCTCATTAGGCGGGCCTGTTCTTCAACGAGCTTGCACTCACGCTGCGGGACCTTACAATTACCATAACATTAGCATTGTAGGGACAGCCGCATACACCAATAACCCACCAGCGGGAGCATTCCGCGGCTTTGGCGTAACGCAAAGCTGCTTTGCCACAGAATGTAATATTAATAAACTTGCGGAAATGGCGGGGCTTTCTCCGTGGGAGATGCGCTTCCGAAATGCTATCCGTCCAAACGATACACTTCCCAACGGTCAGATCGCTGATGAATCAACTGCTCTTGAGGAGACACTGCTGGCGGTAAAAGAAATTTGCGAGAAAAACCCGCAGGCGGGGATTGCCTGTGCGATGAAAAACGCGGGTTTAGGCGTTGGCGTGCCCGATTTTGGACGCTGCTGCCTGAGAGTAAAAGAGGGCAAAGTGCACATCGCTACCAGCGCAGCCTGTATTGGTCAGGGAATGGGAACTGTTGCCACTCAGATGTTCTGTGATGTGAGCGGTGTCTCGCCCGAAAATGTGGTGCATGATCCAGCAGACTCTTTTTACACACCTGATTCAGGCAACACAACGGCTTCAAGACAGACCGTCATTACAGGCGAGGCCGTTTGCCGAGCTGCGCTTAAATTTAAAGAGGCGGCGATGGATAAATCTCTTGCTGAGCTGGAAGGGTACGAATTTTACGCCGAATTTGAAAGCGTAACTGATAAAATGGGTTCCGATAAGCCACACCCGGTGAGCCACATCTCATACGGGTACGCGACGCAGGTGGCGGAGCTTGATGATAACGGTAAACTTAAGAGACTTATCGCCGTACATGATGTGGGCAAGGCGATAAACCCCAAAAGTGTTGAAGGACAAATCGAGGGCGGATTGGTTATGAGTATGGGATATGCACTCACGGAAGATTTTCCCCTCAACGGCTGTGTCCCCACCGCTAAATTCGGTACACTTGGCCTCTTTAAAGCAAACATGGTCCCTGAAATTGAGACCATTGTTCTTGGCAAGACAAATGGAGGCTTTGCCGGCGGGGCGAAGGGTGTCGGTGAGATAGCCGCCATTCCAGGTGCTCCTGCAGTGCAGTTGGCATATTATAACTATGATGGCAAATTTCGCACTAAATTGCCTTTGGAAGACACCCCGTACAGCAAAAAGAAGTAACGGCGCAAGACAGGTTGAAAATAGATGTGGAGCTGCCCAGATAAATAACCTTGGCGCTTCTACCCGCGGAAAACGATATGCGTAAAAGCATGCCAACAGCGGTTTTGTAATTTACACGCAATCTGTTATAATCATCGTTTGTGAGTGTCCAGTCCAGCCGCTAGCTTACGCTAGAGGAAAGTCCGGGCTCCGCAGGGCAGGATGCAGGAGAAATTCCTGCGAGTGTGAACTCAGGGAAAGTGCCACAGAGAAGCAGACCGCCCGTTTTGGGTAAGGGTGAAAAGGTGGGGTAAGAGCCCACCGCGCAGGAGGTGACTCCTGTGGCTGGTAAACCCCATCCGGAGCAAGGTCGAATAGGGGAGGATGAGGCTGCCCGCTGACTCCCGGGTACGACCGCTCATTTTCGGCTGTAAGGCCGGAATTAGATAAATGGCTGGAAGGATTTTAATTCCTTACAAAACCCGGCTTATCGGACGCTCTCAAATATAGAGGCGATGGACATAATGTCCATCGCCTCTATATTTTTTAATGTAAAATAAAATAATTACTTTAAAAACAACTGTTTGAAAAAATATAAATGTATGCATACAGATAGACATCTTTTTAGTTTTTAACTTAATAATGCTAGACAATGACAGGCTTTATTGGCATTTTTCGTAATAATGAGTCTCTAGGCCTAATTAAATTTAGCGCATTGGAAATGAAGGTATTGCCAGTATAACCATTTGCATATATTGTGGGGTAAAGTGGAAGATAGTGGAAGAAAGTGGGTGAATAATCGATGCTGATGGGGAGCTACAACCATAAACTAGACGGTAAGGGCAGAACAGTTCTTCCCTCTCGTTTCAGAGAAGAGCTTGGTACATCTGTTGTTGCAACCATCGGAATCGATTCTTGTATTGCCCTTTATCCAACAGATCGTTGGGAAGAGCTTTTGTTGAAATTAAAAGATTTATCTTCCTTCAAGAAAAAAGCCAGAGATTTCCGACGTGTTTTACTTTCAATGGCCACCGAGCAAGAGATAGACAGTACCGGAAGGATACTTCTGCCGGCTCTTTTGCGCGACTATGCAGGAGCGGAACAGGAGATCATTCTGATTGGAGCTGAGGATCATATAGAAGTTTGGGATGCGAAGAAATGGGAAGAACACCGCAGCGAAGTTCTCTCTGATTTCAGTGATTTGGCAGAGGAGCTGGAAGGGCTATGAGTGAACATGTTTCGGTGATGGTCAATGAAGTCCTTGAGGCCCTTAAGCCGTGGAATAGTGTCGATGTAGTGGTGGACGCCACATTGGGGCTTGGCGGTCATTCCGGGAATATCTTGGTGAACTGTCCTTCTGCGAAGATTATCGGTTTTGATCAAGACCCGTTCGCAAGAGAGATTGCCTCCCAAAACCTCGCTACGTTTAAAGGCAGAGTGGAGATAGTCGCGGATAATTTTCGCCATATCGGCAAGTTGACCGATCGAGAGGGTTGGGGCGGGGCATCTGCGGTACTCTTTGATTTGGGTGTTTCAAATCTTCAGTTAACAAACGCAGAAAGATCGGAAGAGCACACGTCTGAACTCCAGTCACAGC